>CAZVLC010000007.1:0-15250 GCA_964627885.1 uncultured Peptococcaceae bacterium | reverse complement strand
ATGTTTTCCTGGGTCGCTACGTTTTCGTACATCTGCACATTCATGGCCGGGGCAAACAATACCGGCGCTTTCGTCGCCAAAATTGTTGTCGTCAAAAAATCATCAGCCAGCCCGCAACTAACCTTCGCCAGAATATTTGCGGTAGCCGGAGCGACCACAAATAAATCAGCTGCCGTAGCCAAACCGACGTGTTCAACCGCCCACTGCTGCGGTTCGGTAAACATCTCCGTAATCACCGGATTTTGACTTAAGGTGCGAAAAGTAAGAGGAGTAACAAAAGCTTGCGCCGCTTTCGTCATAACACAATGAACGATCGCCCGTCTTTTTTTCAGTTGACTGACCAATTCCGCCGCTTTATAAGCGGCGATGCTCCCTGTAATACCTACAACAATTACTTTTTCTTTAAACACTATTTAATGCCACCTTTTGGTGTTTCAATGATAATTTTCCCCTGGGCGATTTCCTGCATAGCCAGTGAAACTGGTTTAGCGGCTTCCTCAGATACATTCTCAACACAAACACTATCTCCATCCGTCAACATCCGTGCTCTTTTCGCCGTAGCTACAACCAAAGCATATTTAGAATCTAGCTTCCCCATCATTTTACTAAGATATGGCTGTTTCATTTCTCGTTCCTCCTTTTCACTCTATTTCTCTTTCATGACTTCATGACAATTGAGCCAGCGGGACAGCCGACATCTTTCGGCCAACAAAATTGCCCGCACTTTCTCTGTCGCTAAATCAACCGAATCATTAACCACCACATAATCATAAGCTTGAACATGCGCCATCTCTTCGGCAGCTTTATGCAAACGTTTTTGTATTTCGGCTTCATCTTCAGTACCTCGGCAAGTAATTCGCCTCGCCAATTCTTCCTGGGACGGCGGTACTAAAAAAATAAAGATTGCTGTCGGGCATTTCTGCTTAACCTGCATCGCTCCTTGGACATCTATTTCCAGCAGACAATCTTTCCCTAGCGCCAAAACCTCCTGTACATATGCACGAGGTGTGCCGTAGTAATTATCAAAAACCCGTGCCCATTCCAAAAACGCTTCTTCCTTCACCAGTTCCTCGAACTGCTCTTTGGCATAAAAGAAATATTCTTTGCCATCCGTCTCTCCGACCCGTGCTTTTCTGGTGGTCGCTGAAATGGATAGCTGAATATTGTCATCGTTCTCCAACAAAGCACGGCAAATTGTCCCTTTGCCGACCCCGGATGGTCCGGAAAGCACCACCAAGTTTCCATGGTTTTCTTGGTTCCCTTGTTCTTTTTCGTCTTTTTCCCGTTTCATTTTGCTTCACCACTTCTAACTCATAATCGCATTTTTATAGCGTGGAATCATCATTCAGTAAATTCTCTTTGGCATTAAGCCGATGCGCGACCGTCTCCGGCTGTACAGCCGAAAGAATCACATGATCGCTGTCGGTTATTACTACTGCTCTCGTCCGACGGCCATATGTAGCATCAATCAACATACCCTTGTCCCGAGCCTCTTGAATAATCCTTTTGATTGGTGCTGATTCGGGACTGACAATTGCAATAATCCGATTAGCCGAGACAATGTTTCCAAAGCCGATATTGATTAATTTAATCTCCATGTTGTTGCCCTCCTTTTTATTGTTTGCTTTTCTATTCGATATTCTGGACCTGTTCTCTGATTTTTTCCAGCTCACTTTTCAACTGTACAACATGCTGGGTTATGGCTAAATCATTCGCTTTCGAGCCAATAGTATTAACCTCGCGATTAATCTCCTGCAGTAAAAAATCAATTTTCCGGCCCACCTCATGCTCTTCGCGCAAATTTTGGTCCAGTTGGGTAAAATGGCTGTCTAATCTGACCAATTCTTCATCAATATTTGCTCTATCCGCAAACAAGGCAACTTCCAATGCTAATCTGGTCTCGTCAAACTGCCCTTCATCCAGAATCTCCTGCAACCGTGCCGCTAATTTTTCCCGATAAAGCTGCACTACCAACGGGCTTTTCGCGACTATATTACTGTGGAGTTCCTTTAGTCCCGCAAGACGACCAACCAAATCCTCTTTTAATTTTTGTCCTTCCTTAATCCGCATTTCTACTAAACTGGCTACCGCTTCCTGTAAAGCCGGTAAAAGCTCTTCCCAAATTTTCTCTAGATTTTCTTCCTCTTCTTCCAGTTTACAAACATCCGGAAGTTGGGCTAACTGAACCACCCCCACTTCACAGGGCAATCCGGTTGTCTCGGCTAATTGCTTTAGCCCTTCATAGTACGCTAAGGCCAGAGCTTTGTCAACCTGCACCTTGCGTGCTTTCCCCCCGGCATCCTCCAGCTTTATAAACACCTCGATATGGCCCCTGGAAACCTTACTAAGCACATACCGTTTAATCTTCTCTTCCAACGCGGTGTACTGGCGGGGCAACTTCACCAATACTTCCCCAAAACGATGATTGTTCGCCTTTATTTCTACGGTCACTTGCTTTGATTTACCCAGATAATTACCACGGCCAAAACCGGTCATACTTTTCGGCAAAATCAACAACTCCCCAACAAACAAAATCAGACATCTCTTTATTCTATATTTAGGTTAAAACTCCACTCTTCCCAGGTTTTCGGCTAAGCGGCGCAGGCCTTCCTTAATTTTCTCCTCCGGAATAGTAATCGAAATGCGGAAATAGCCCTCGCCATATTGACCATAGCCATTGCCGGGGGTAATGATTACACCCGCCTTTTCTAAAACACATTCCGTAAAAGAAGCCGAGTTGAAGCCCTTCGGTACTGGGGCCCAAATATAAAAGGTACCTTGTGGCTTCTTTAAATTCCAGCCGATCTTGTTTAACCCATCCACCATCAGGTCTCTTCTCTTTTGGTAAATCCGACACAATTCCTGCACACTCTGCTCCGCATTGCGCAGTCCTTTCATCCCGGCATACTGAATGGCCTGAAACTGTCCGGAATCGAGATTAGATTTCAGACGGCCGAGACATTCCACCACATCTTTTCGCCCTACGGCCCAGCCAATACGCCATCCGGTCATGTTAAAGGGTTTAGAGAGGGACCCAAATTCAATCCCCACTTCTTTCGCCCCCGGCACCTCCAAAAAGCTCATCGGCCGGTATCCATCATAAGCAATTTCGGTATAAGCCGCATCATGGCAAACAATGATGTTATATTTTTTCGCGAATTCTACAACTTCCTCGAAAAACTCTTTCCCCGCCACCGCGCCCGTGGGATTATTGGGGTAATTAATAAACATCAACTTCGCCTTCTGCGCCACTTCGTCCGGAATAGCCCGCAAATCAGGTAAAAAACCATTTTCCTCCCGCAAAGGCATCAAATAGGCTTCCCCACCGGCTAATAAGGTGCCAATGCCGTAAACAGGATACCCCGGGTCCGGGACCAGGTTGACATCACCCGGATCTACATAGCAGAAATTAATATGGGCAATACCTTCTTTCGAACCGATTAAGGATACAACTTCATTGCGCGGATCAAGCTCCACGCCGAATTTTCTCTGATAATAAGCGGCAACCTCCTGACGAAAAGCCAACATCCCCACTGACGAAGGATATTGGTGATTGGCCGGATTCTGTGCTTCCTTACAAAGCTCATCAATAATCGGCTGAGGGGTCGGTAAATCAGGATCGCCAATCCCAAAGCTGACCAGATCAATCCCTTTTGCTTTAGCCTCTTCAGTTTTCTTTTCAATTCTAGCGAACAAATACGACGGTAATTTTTGAATACGAGTGGCTTCCATGCTTAATCTCCCTTTCTCAACGATGTTCTTTCTTAATTTTAACTGAATAATGTATATTTCTCAACTTTATCAAGCATTATTTTCTACTTTTCCGGTGAAAACGGTTTGGGCCGGTCCCGTCATGTAAACATGGTTATTCTCCGCCCATTCTATCTCTAGTGTTCCCCCAGGCAGATGCACTTTAGCCTTGCGCTCTGTCTTTTTATTTAGCACCGCGGCCACTAAGGTAGCACATGCCCCCGTGCCACAGGCTAAAGTAATGCCAACTCCTCTTTCCCAGACCCGCATTTTTAGTTCTTGTCGGTTCAGTACTTCCACAAAATGCACATTGGTTTTGCGGGGAAAAGCGGGATGGTTTTCCAAGGCGGGCCCATATTTAATTAAATCTATTTGATCGGGGGCAGCTACAAAAATGACGCAATGCGGATTACCCATCGACACAGCCGTAAGCGAAAAGGTTGTATCTAATACCGCGATGGGCTCATTGATTGCCTGTCCAACCGGACCAAGCATCGGGACGGCCTCTCTTTCCAAGACAGGCTCTCCCATATCAACTGTCACCGCGGTTGCGTTTGCCCCTTGCAGGACGATACAGGGAGTCATAATACCCGCCAGCGTTTCAACGGTAAAGCGGTCCTGCCCCTGCGGCAATAAACCTGCTTCATAGACATATTTCGCAAAACAGCGAATCCCGTTTCCGCACATCTCCACTTCGCTCCCGTCGGCATTAATAATCCGCATCCGATAATCGGCCTTGTCAGAAGGAAGAACAATAATTACCCCATCGGCTCCTATTCCGAAATGCCGGTCACAAAGCTGCTTCGTCATAGTCATAAGATCCGGTGGCAAAGTTTCTTTAAATCCATCTATCATTATGAAATCGTTTCCCAGACCCTGCATTTTGGTAAAATTCACGCTCATTCCTCCTCCTAGTATCTTCCAAAAATTATTTTACCCTTTCCCCTGATTTTAACAGTACGATACAATCCCTGCAAGAGGGTAATTCCTCCGATCAGACAAAAAATCAAAAACCAATGCTCGCTATTTAATGGTACCGTCCGAAAAACCTGCTGCAAAAAAGGTAGATATAGCACGGCCAATTGCATTAAGGCTGAGCAAAAAACCGCCCCCACCAGATAAGGATTAGTCATCAAACCCAGTTCATAAAGCGAAAAACTTTCCGAACGACATTGGAAAACAAAAACTAACTGCGCAAAAACCAAGGTGGTAAAAGCCATCGTTCTGGCCAAAGCTAAATCCTGCCCGCCCCAATAAAACCCAAGGAAGAAGGCCAAAAGTGTGGCGACACTAATTACCGCTCCCGTCATAAAAATCTGCCCGGCTAAACCATCGGCAAAAATACTTTCACGGGGACTGCGCGGTTTGCGGTGCATTACTGCGGGGTCACCGGGATCCAGCCCTAACGCCATCGCCGGCAGCCCGTCAGTCACCAGATTTAACCACAGAATCTGAATCGGCAGCAGCGGCATCGGCACTCCGCAAAGCGCCGCCATAAACATCGTTAGCACCTCCCCCACGTTACAGGAAAGCAGATAACGAATAAACTTACGAATATTATCGTAAATAATCCGTCCTTCTTCCACTGCCGCCACAATTGTGGCAAAGTCATCATTGGCCAGAATCAAGGCAGAGGCCTCCCGCGTCACATCCGTCCCGCTAATCCCCATGCTGACTCCTATGTCGGCTTCCTTCACTGCCGGGGCATCGTTCACCCCATCCCCGGTCATCGCGACCACATGGCCTACTTCTTTCAAAGCGCGCACAATCCGCAGCTTATGGCGGGGCGAGACCCGTGCATATACCGAAATGTGCTGCACTGCGCGCAATAAGCTCGCATCATTTAACTCATCAAGCTCCTGCCCGGTCAGCACCTTGGCGGAATTAACCTTTTCATTACCCGTAATTATTTGTAATTCCTGGGCAACCGCTTCGGCCGTCTTTTTATGGTCACCGGTAATCATCACTGTTTTAATCCCCGCCTGCTTGCAAAGCTTCACAGCCTGTAGTGCGGACTTACGCGGTGGATCAATCATCCCTGCTAAGGCAACAAAAACAAGATTTTGCTCTAACTCCGTCTCCGGCTGAACCGTTCCTTCCTCGCCGGTCAGTTCCCGATAGCTTAACCCAAGCACCCGCAAAGCCTGTTCCGCCAACTGTTCATTCTGTGCACTGATTTTTTCTTTGATCTCGTTTGTGAGCGGGACCACCGCTCCGTCCCACCATACTCTGTTGCATAGGTTCAAGATTACATCCGGCGCTCCCTTGGTATAAAGCAGCTTTGCTTCACGGCCGCCTGCCCCCTTCTTCTGCCGAAAAAGAGCACTCATTCTTTTCCGGTCGGCATCAAAGGGCAGTTCCGCCACTTTTTCTCTTTCCTGCTCGCTCTGTTCGCGCCAAAAACCCCCTTTAGCTGCCGCTACCAGTAAAGCGCCTTCCGTAGGATCTCCAAGAATCTGCCACTCGTCACTCTTTTTCCGGAAGAGACCCGTAAGCACCGTCTCTTTCTTTTTCAGATAAGCATTATTACATAGAGCGGCAACCTGCCAGGCCATATCCAATCCTTTTTTGTTTTTCCGGGCTGCCTCATTCCCTCCGACAAAGCTAATGGTTCCATGCGGCACATATCCTTCGCCGGTGAGCGTAATCTTCTCCCCGCCTAAATATAGCTGTCTAACCGTCATCTCATTTTGCGTGAGTGTCCCTGTTTTATCCGAACAAATTACAGTCGCACAACCTAAAGTTTCCACCGCCGGTAAAGCCCGTACAATCGCCTGCCGTTTAACCATTTTCTGCACGCCCAGCGCCAATACCACCGTGACAATCGCCGGCAGCCCTTCTGGAATAGCCGCAACCGCCAAACTTACCCCGGTTAGAACCATGCGATAGACCGGTTCGCCGCGCCATACGCCCAAAACAACCACTAGCCCCACAATCAGCAAACAGGAAAAAACCAGCCAGCGGCCCAACTGAGCTAGCCGCTTTTGTAAAGGAGTATCCTGCTCCTCCACCTCCTGCATGTATCCGGCAATCCGTCCCATTTCCGTACTCATTCCCGTCCCCACCACGACCCCGCTTCCTTGCCCCCGTGTGACGACCGTACCCAGAAACGCCATGTTTTTCCGGTCACCCAAAGAAGTTTTCGGGGGACAAACCTCTTCGCCCCGTTTCGGCACCGGAAACGATTCTCCGGTTAAAACCGCCTCATTTATTTCCATTTGCATACCTTCACAAATCCGCAAATCTGCCGGAATAATATCACCGGTTTTTAACAACACGAGATCGCCTGGTACCAGTTGCACCGCAGGAATTTCCCCGAGCATCCCATCTCTTTTCACTGTGGCATCCTGGGCGGTCAGTTTTTTCAGCTTTTCTAAAGATTTTTCCGCCCGATACTCCTGAAAAAAGCCCAAGCAAGCATTCAGAACAATGATCGCCAGAATAGTCAAGGCATCAGCTGTTTCCCCCAGAAAAACCGAAATCAAGGCTGCGGCAATTAGCACCATCACCATAAAATCACGAAATTGGGAAAGAAAGAGGACTAGCGGCGAAATCTTTTTTTGTTCTTTTAGCTGGTTTAAACCGACTAACGTTAGTCGGTGTTGCGCTTCCTTGGTCGAAAGCCCCTTTACCGGATCCGTCAGCAAATCCTGCTCAACCTCAGCAACCGTCATTTCCTCCCAATGCTTTTGTTTCATCATGCTTTGCCTCCCACGCCCATTTTCTTTAGCCAAAGACTTTTAAATCTTATTCGTTCCGGCGGCAAAAAATGCCCGCAAATAAGGAAACCCACGTCAATATAGAAAGAGCATATCAATCTGCCCAAAAAGTAACAGAAATTGATATGCTCCTCGCCTTTCACTCCGATACTATTTAAATACTATGCTAATATCTCCTCAATTCTATCCATTGTTTTCTTAGCTATTCTAATGCATTCTTCCGCGTCTTCCTTACTAACCAAAAGAGCATCTTCGGCAGGGTATCTTGTTTCAATATAATATGTGTTTACAAACGCCATATCCTTAATGAATTCGCTTAAAGATTGATCAAATGTCATCGCTTTTTTACTGAGCTTAACCAAATTATGTCCCTCTTGCAGTTCTCCAGTAGCATTAATGAGAAACCCCTTTAAATATTTCTCTATCGCTTGTTGACAATGAAAACATACTATTCCATTATCGGCTTCATATTTATGTAAAATTTCTGCACTCTTTAGATCTTTTTTCCCCATTTCAAACCATTCTTTGTGTTTTGTTGAATCAGTCAAACCAGACTCACCCCCGTTCTTTTTATGATATTTGCAAAGTTCGCCCTATCATCCTTATACCTTGACCACTCAGAAGGGGTATATAGAACTATATCTAAATCAACATCATAATCTATATCTACAAGCATCTCTCTTAATGTTTTTCTTTTATCTTCCGTTTCCAAAATTACACAAATATCTATATCACTTCCACGTTTAACCAATCCTTTGGCATGCGAACCAAAAAGGATAATATCCTCTGGACTATATTTCATAATTATTTGCTTTTTTATCTTTTCAATCTCATTTTTATTAGAATACATAATTATCACCTTATCAATATTTTTCTTTGTTTTACTTCTAGATAAACCCCCAAATTCCTGCTTTTTGCTTGTCCTAGAGTCTCCCGTAGATATTATTCAGAAAGCACTATCCCAAGATATATTCTATTGATATAATCTAGATAATGACGGAAGGAAAATTTTTTATTCGGATCGGAGAGAATGAACATGTCCTTTGACGGAATTGTTTTGCGGGCAGTAGCAACGGAACTGAATGAGGCATTACTCGGAGCCCGTATTGATAAAGTATATCAACCCACTAAGCATGAAATAATTCTGGTTCTGCACCAAAAAGGCGGAGCTTCTACGAAACTGTTGCTTTCCTCCCTGGCCCAGGAAGCCAGGGTGCATCTTGTTTCTCAAACACCGCCCAACCCGGCAACACCACCTCTTTTTTGTATGGTCATGCGCAAACATTTGGAAGGCGGCAAAATCTTATCGATCGCCCAGCAAAAATTTGAGCGTGTTTTGGAAATAAACTGTGAAGTAATTGATGAATTAGGGGAAAAAGCGTTACGCCAAGTAATTGTGGAAATAATGGGGAAACACAGTAACATTATCCTGATTGACCCCGCCCAAAACAAAATTATCGATTCCGTCCACCGTGTTCCGGCGACCATCAGCCGGTACAGACAGGTATTGCCAGGCTTTCCTTATCTTTGCCCTCCACCCCAGGATAAACTCGAACTTGACCAACTGAAACAGGACGAATTTTATGAACGCCTGCTAGCTCTGCCTTTAACCACTCCCTTAAATAAAGCCGTGCTGAAGATTATCAGTGGGGTGAGCCCTCAGTCAGTCGAGGAAATCCTTTACCGCTCGGGCCTCGACCCTATTCAGGCATTAGAATATTGTGGAGAATATGAACTTAGTACTTTATGGCAATTAGTCTCTACCCTTGGCGCCACAATAAAAAAAGGAAGCTTTACCCCGGAGGTAATCCTTCAAGACAAGCACCCCTTGACTTTTTCCGCAATCGCCCTAACCTCTTACCCCACTGCCTGGCGCCGCAGTTTTACGTCAATGAATGAAGCCCTTGACTATTATTTTCAACATAAAACAAAGTCCTCGAACCTACAACAACAAAAAGGCAATCTGGAAAGTCTCGTCAAAAAGGAAATCACCCGCTGTGAAAAGAAAGCCGGCCTGCAAAATGCCACCATCTTTGAGGCACAGCAAGCCGAGCAATACCGGCTCTGGGGAGAATTGCTTACGGCCCAGCTATACCAATTATCTCCGGGAAAAGAAGCTCAGGTGCCCAATTATTATGATCCGGAAGGGAAAATGGAAACCATCCCTCTGAATGAACATCTTACCGTCGGGGAAAATGCCCAGCGCTATTTTTCCCGTTACCAAAAAGCAAAAAATGCGGCCGTAAAAGCCGCTGAACACCTCCGGGAAACCAACGAAGAGCTAACCTACCTTTACAGTCTCATTAATTCTCTCCAATGCGTTACAACCGTAGCAGAAATAGCCGAAATTCAAGAAGAATTCCGAGAAGCCGGGTACCTGCAAGCCCCGGCCGCTAAAAAAAATCTTACCACAAAGAAAAAAGCCGGTGGTAAGAATGGAACAAACAAAACAGCCAGCCTGCCCCAAAAAATCTCCCGCGCTTCCTGGCTGATTTACATCGGAAAAAACAATAAACAAAATGACTTGCTCACCATGAAAATGGCCA
This sequence comes from uncultured Peptococcaceae bacterium, assembly GCA_964627885.1. GTDB lineage: Bacteria > Bacillota > Peptococcia > DRI-13 > DTU073 > UBA3937. Next base: position 5,235 of record CAZVLC010000007.1, on the reverse strand, counting down.
AGGCTGATGATCTTTGGTTCCATACGAAGGATATCCCCGGTTCACATGTGGTCGTCAAAAACCCTGACCATCAAGAAATCCCGCCTCAAATCCTTGAAGAAGCCGCGATGCTCGCCGCCTATCATTCGCAAGCACGAAATTCTTCCCAGGTTCCGGTAGATTATACGCAGCGCAAAAACGTGTGGAAACCGAAAGGGGCTAAGCCCGGCCTTGTCCTCTATGACAATCAGCACACCGTCTATGTTACCCCAGTCCCCGAAAAAGTTGCCGAAATGCTTGCCGATACCGATCAGGCGGAAGAATGAACGGTCACTCTCCTATCCTATTTCAGCAGACTCCTCTGTTTCCGCAATAATAACCCCATCTTCGCCATCTATTTCCTGGAGCATCACTTTAATGCATTCTTTGCGCGCCGTCGGGACATTCTTGCCAATATAGTCCGCTCGAATAGGTAGTTCACGATGTCCCCGGTCAATGAGCACCGCCAACTGAATCAGATGCGGCCGTCCCATATCCATCAACGCATCCATGGCTGCACGGATAGTTCTGCCCGTATAGAGCACGTCATCTACTAAAACAATTTGTTTCGCGGTAACATCAACCGGAATTTCAGTTTTCCGCACCACCGGATAGTCACTTAATGCAGTCAAGTCATCTCGATAGAGGGTAATGTCCAGCTTCCCAACAGGCACCTGAACACCCTCAATTTGTTTAATTATCTCTGCCAACCGTTCGGCTAACGGTACGCCCCGACGACGAACGCCTACCAGAATCAGTTCGTTTACTCCTTTGTTCTTCTCGATAATTTCATGCGCAATACGGGTTAATGACCTTCTGATTCCGTCTTGGTCAAGCAATCTCGCTTTTTCCCTCATCATCGGCAATCATTCCTTCCTTTCCATTCCTTTATTTCCTTTCCTTCTTTTCTTCTTTCCTTTCCATTCTATAACCCTATTAGTTTTCGCTCTCTGCGTAAATACTTCCTAATGATTGAAGTGTCTCCTGAAAATACTTCGGGAGCTCCGCGGTAAACTCCAACGACTCCCTCGTCCGTGGATGCACAAAACCGAGCGTTGCTGCATGCAAAACCTGCCCCGCTAATCCGAGGCTTTCTTTGCGTAAGCCGTATTTGGGATCTCCCAGAACCGGATGATGCAGATAGGCCATATGTACCCTAATCTGATGAGTACGCCCGGTTTCCAACCGACATCTTATCAGCGTGTACTCCGCTAAACGTTCAATCACCCAATAGCGGGTTACCGCCGGTTTACTATTTTGAAAAACCACCGCCATCTTTTGCCGATCCCGCAAATCTCGGCCGATGGGCGCATCGATTATTCCACCCGGCTCCGCGATTACCCCGTGTACCAACGCCAGATATTCCCGTTTCAGCGTATGCTTTTTCAACTGTTCAGCCAAATCCTGATGCGCCGGATTGTTTTTCGCCACCACCAGTAACCCGGAGGTATCCTTATCAATCCGATGCACAATCCCCGGCCGTATTTCCCCATTCAATTTGGACAAATTACAGCCATACCCCAGCAAGGCATTAACCAAAGTACCTCGGTAATTGCCATTGGCAGGATGCACAACCATCCCTTGCGGTTTATTGATTACTAAAACATCCTCATCCTCATAGACGATCTCCAAGGGAAATGTTTCCGGGAAAATTTCCGGAGCTTTTTTTGCGGGCAATCGGTATGTGAGTATATCACCCACTCTTGTTTTATAATTGGCCTTGGCTGGTCGTTCATTAACTAATATTTTCTGTTCCTCAATAAAGCGCTGAACCTGGGAACGGGTCAAATCCTGGAGCTGTGCGGTCATAAATACATCCAAGCGCATTCCCTGGGTAGATTCAGCGATGCAGAACTGCCCTACTAAATCATGCGCTTCTTGCGAACAACCGGCCAATCCACTGTTTGTTTTTTTGCGATAATACTTTCCCATTATAATTTGCTCCTAATCTTTCAGTTTTTCCGACCGCAGAATCTGCCATGACAATAATAGCATCCCGATCACAATGGCGGAATCCGCCACATTAAACACATACGGCCAGACCCCGCGAAAATCCACAAAATCAATGACCAAACCGGACTGGACCCGATCCAATAAATTACCGACCGCTCCTCCCGCCACCAAACCAAGAACAAATGACAGAAACCGATTATCTTTAGCCAGCGTATGATTTAAATAGATGATTACTAATAATATCGCTACAGTCCCAATAATGAAGAACCAAGTCTTTTGCGCAAAAAGTCCAAAGGCCGCCCCCGGGTTTTTTATGTAGGTGATATGGAAAAAATCCTGAATCACCGGAATGGATTGCCCCAGCAGCATATTCTCCATAACTAAATATTTGGTCCCTCGGTCAATCATAAAGACAATAATGCTCCAGATCCAAAAAGTCATTAGTTTTACCCCATTCTATTATATTAATACGGATTAACATTATTTGTTATTCTACCACAAGTGCTTGATTTTAGCTACTTTAACCCTTAGCGATTCCGCATACTGTCATTGACCAACTCAACGATATCAGCAATAAAATCGCTAATTAACGGCAGATTTAGCAGCACTAACTGTCTTAAAACATAAAGCAACAACGCGCCTAAAATAGTGAAGCCAACCGCCATCCCCAGTCCACGCGCTATTCCTGCTAAAAAGTTGGTCGCCAACATTTTTTTGGGGTTATTAATATATTCCACATATTCAGCGAATTTCATTTTTTCCATTGCCACAGCTAATTCCTGGACCTTACTATCCAACTTTAACAAAGAAGTGGTTTTAACTTGCCGCTTTCGCCTAATTTCCGTTTGCCCCTTACCTTTTTCGGTATCGCTTTCTGCCATTTTTTTCACCACCCCGCTATTACTATTATACCCTGCCAACATCTTAGCGCAAAATTTTTTTCTTTCTTGACATATTTTAGCCGATAAACTTTACAATGCCCTCAAACTGTGTTACAATAACTTCTGTATTAAAAAAGTTTCACCCATAAACCTGTTTTGGCCTCTTTTAAATCTCTTTGGTCAACGGTTTTGGATTAAACGATTTTGATCAGTTTGATTGAAAAGGAGGTTCTTACAATGCAGGGTAAAGTAAAATGGTTTAATGCAGAAAAAGGTTATGGCTTTATCGAATCAAATGATGGTGGAGATGTTTTCGTACATTTTTCCGCAATTCAAGGTGATGGATTCAAAACCTTAGACGAAGGTCAAAGTGTTTCTTTTGATGTTGTTCAAGGAAACCGTGGCCCTCAAGCTGAAAATGTAGTTCGTCAATAATTGATTACTTTTTGAGCAAAAGAAACTGTCTCATCAACAAGGATGAGGCAGTTTTTTTATGCTCTTTTTGCTTTTCTTGTTAATTACTTAAAGAAATTAACGGTGCCGGAATTCTGCCGCCGCGCTTGATAAAATCCGCCGCGCTATAAGGATGCAGGGGCATAACCGGTGCAGAACCTAAGAGCCCGCCGAATTCCACCCGATCTCCCACTTTTTTTCCGGGAGCAGGAATAATCCTTACCGCAGTTGTTTTTTTATTAATCATCCCAATCGCCGCTTCGTCGGCAATAATGGCCGCAAGAGTCTCAGCCGGTGTATCTCCCGGCACCGCAATCATGTCTAGCCCCACCGAACAAACACAAGTCATCGCTTCGAGTTTATCCACGCACAAAGCCCCTTCTACTACCGCCCTAATCATCCCGGCATCCTCACTAACCGGGATAAACGCGCCACTTAAGCCCCCTACATATGATGAGGCCATGGCACCGCCCTTTTTTACCGCATCATTCAACATCGCCAGCGCCGCCGTTGTTCCATGGCCCCCTACTCTTTCCAAGCCCATTGCTTCAAGAATATCAGCAACGCTATCACCAATGGCTGGAGTGGGTGCTAAAGAAAGATCAACAATCCCAAAAGGAACCTGCAAGCGTTTCGCTGCTTCCCGCCCTACCATCTCGCCCATCCTGGTTACTTTAAAAGCAGTATGCTTAATGATCGTGGCCAACGTGCCGAAATCTGCCTGCGGATTTTCTTTGACTGCATGAAAAACCACCCCGGGACCGCTTACCCCTACATTAATTACGGTCTCCGGTTCCCCCAGCCCGTGAAAAGCCCCGGCCATAAACGGGTTATCTTCCGGGACATTACAAAACACCACCAGTTTCGCACAGCCCATTCCGCCAGCCTCTTTGGTAAGCTCGGCCGTCTCCTTAATAATCCTGCCCATCCGGTACACGGCATCCATATTAATGCCGGCTTTGGTGGTGGCTACATTCACCGAGGCGCAAACACGCTCTGTTTCGGCTAGCCCCCGAGCCAAAGAATTTAACAGAATTTCATCACCACGGGTAAACCCCTTATGCACTAGCGCCGAAAAACCACCGATAAAATTAACCCCGACTTCCTTCGCGGCCCGATCCATAGCCTGCGCTAAGACAACATAATCTTCTGCATCGCGGCATCCTTCCCCGACCAGCGCAATGGGAGTAACCGCAATACGTTTATTGATAATCGGAATCCCGAATTCCTTTGAAATATCTTCCCCGATGCGCACAAGATGCTCCGCTTTACAGGTGATTTTATCATATATCTTCCGCGCCACAGTCTCAATTTCACTATCGACACAATCGCGCAGACTGATACCTAACGTAATCGTCCGGATATCTAAATTTTCAGCCCGAACCATATGAATTGTTTCCATAATTTCTTCCGGCAAAAAGGTAATGGGCATTCAATGCTCCCTCACTTTCCTACTCTGTACTTGCTTGCTTATTCTGTTCATCCTCGCATGCGGTTAGTCCTCACCGAGTTAAAATTTTTACTCTTCTTAAATGCGATGCATATATTTAAAAATATCCTCATGCTGAGCATGAATCTGGACACCGATTTCCTGCCCCTGCTCTTTGAGAACTTGCTGCAATTCCTGCAAGCTCACGGAAGCATTTGAAATATCGGCAATCATGATCATCGTAAAAAAGTCTTGTAAAATCGTCTGACTAATATCTAAAATGTTCACCTTGTATTTGGCCAAAACTCCTGCAACACCGGCAATAATCCCGATTTTATCCTGCCCCACCACTGTAACTACGACCCGCTGAATTTGTTCCATGCTCAAATGACCCCCTTTTGCGCTATTATAGCATAAAAGTGCCCCGCATATTAGCGCAGGGCACTTTTATTCTTATTAAAATTTTAGTATCATTTGTGAATGGCAATACTAATTGCCGCC
>CAZVLC010000006.1:0-15828 GCA_964627885.1 uncultured Peptococcaceae bacterium | reverse complement strand
AGTCAGAGGAAATATTCTCCCCAGAGCTTTTTAAACAGGTTGAGAAAAATGTTTTTCCAACTTTTAAAGGAAAGGTGAAAATATATAAGGCCTCGCAAGGATATTGCGGCGGGATTATCGGGGCTTCGACATTGTGGTTTCATAGTATAAACATAATTTAACAATATTCAATTTAACAGTTAAAAAAGGTAATGTTTTATTTAAAAAAGAGCCATTTTTCCTTGATTTTCGTCAATTGGATGCGGTATTGACAATTATAACAATTGTTCATAAAATTATTAGATGGAGAGGAGTATTATTGTGAAAGACAGTGGACCAACTCCCTACGAGATATATCTTTTTCATCAGGGGAATCTTTTTAAAAGTTATGAGATGTTAGGGGCTAATGTGGCTCGGGAAAACGGGAAAAAAGGAGTAAGGTTTTCTGTTTGGGCACCTAATGCTGCTGCAGTAAGAGTAATGGGGCAGTTTAATGATTGGCAGGGATATTTGAATCCTATGGAGAAGATTGCGGATTCCGGAATTTGGACTGCTTTTATTCCGGGGGTAGAGAACGGGGATGGCTATAAGTTTGAGATTATTACTTCCTCTGGGCAAGTAGTACATAAAGCCGACCCTTATGCTTTTTGGGCCGAGCTAAGGCCTAAATCAGCATCGTGTGTTTATGATTTGCATGGATATCAGTGGGGAGATCAGCAATGGATAGAAAAACGCAAAAAAACAGAGGATATCTATAATCAGCCTCAATTAACATATGAGGTTCATCTTGGCTCATGGAAGTTAAAAGAGGATGGTAGTTTCTATACGTATCGTGAAATGGCGGATATTTTAGTTGATTACGTATTGGAGATGGGCTACACTCACATTGAGTTGTTGCCGGTCTGTGAATACCCTTTTGATGGGTCGTGGGGATACCAGATTACCGGATATTATGCGGTGACCAGTCGTTACGGCACTCCTCATGATTTTATGTATTTTGTGGATCGTTGCCATCAAAAAGGAATCGGCGTAATTCTTGATTGGGTACCGGCACATTTCTGTAAAGATGCTCATGGCCTTGCTAATTTTGACGGCGAATTTCTCTATGAAAAAGAAGAGATTCCGGGCTGGGGTACAATGAAATTTGACTATGGCAGACCGGAAGTGCAAAGCTTTTTAATATCGAATGCGATATTCTGGTTTGATGTATATCATATTGATGGACTTAGAGTCGATGCTGTGGCCAGTATGCTTTATTTGGACTATGGGAAGGAATCAGGGCAATGGATTCCTAATCAATATGGCGGAAATGGAGACTTAAATGCCATTGCCTTTTTAAAAAAACTCAACGAAGTATGTTTTTCCTACTTCCCTAAAGTGTTAATGATTGCTGAAGAATCAACCGAATGGCCGTTAGTAACCGGTCCAACTTATGCCGGAGGATTAGGTTTCAATTTTAAATGGAATATGGGTTGGATGAATGACTGCTTGGAATATATGGCGAAGGAACCTATTCATAGAAAGTGGCACCATAATTTATTGACTTTTTCTTTTATGTATGCCTTTTCTGAGAACTTTATTTTACCCTTATCTCATGATGAAGTAGTACATGGAAAAAAATCTTTAATTGATAAGATGCCGGGGGATTACTGGCAAAAATTCGCCAATCTGCGGACCTTTTTTGGTTACATGATGGCGCATCCCGGGAAAAAATTATTGTTTATGGGGGGGGAATTCGCCCAATTTATTGAATGGCGGTATTATGAAGGACTGGAATGGAAGATGCTTGATTTTGAAATGCATCGTAAGTTCCATGATTATGTGCGAAGTTTGAACCGGGTTTATCGGGAGGAAAAAGCCTTTTGGGATCTTGATCATAGTTGGGAAGGGTTTCAGTGGGTTGATTGTCAAAACAACCATCAAAGCATTCTCATTTTCGTGCGTTGGAATAAAGAAAAAGATAATAACATCGTTGTGGTGTGTAACTTTACTCCCCATTATTATGAAAATTACCGAATCGGCGTCCCGTGTGCAGGTATTTATCAAGAAATCTTTAATAGTGATAATACCGAATATGGAGGGTCTGGGAAAAGAAATAGTGGTAAGCTAACGACTGAGGAGATGTCGATGCATGGGCAGCCATGCTCACTAGTGGTTAAAATGCCTCCTTTGGCATGTCTGTTTTTTAAAAAAGAAGGGGAAATAAAGCAGTCCGTATTAGGGGAAAATAAGTAAGGTTAATCATAAGCGGGAGGGTTTGCATGTTTAAAGATAAAAATGCTTTTAAAGAGGCTTACTTAAATAAATTCATTAAGACATATGGAAAACCATTGGAGGAAGGCAGCAATCAGGAAAAGTATGACGTTTTAGCCCGCCTGATTCGCGATTACATTAGCGATAAATGGTATGAGACGAATCAGTACTATAAGCAAAAAAGGGTAAAAGAGGTTTACTATTTTTCCATTGAGTTTCTGATGGGGCGTCTTTTAACAAATAACTTAGTAAATCTGGGCATTAAAAACATTGTGAAAGACGGGTTGGATGACCTTGGCATCAGCTTGGCCGATTTGGAGCACGAAGAACCGGATGCCGGATTGGGCAGCGGTGGGTTAGGCAGATTAGCGGCTGATTTTATGGATTCTTTGGCCTCCCATAGTTTGCCCGGGCATGGTTGCGGTATTAGGTACCGCTATGGCTTATTTGACCAAAGAATTGAGAACGGCGAGCAGATTGAAACACCTGATGATTGGCTTAAAAACGGCTATCTTTGGGAGTTCCGCAGGCCCGATAAAGCTGTAGAGGTCAAGTTCGGCGGAAAAGTGCGGGTTCAATATGTGGATGCCCGCATGGTCTTTACTCATGAAGAATATGAGTCTGCCCTTGCCGTTCCTTATGATATTCCTTTGGTTGGCTATCGCAACAATATCGTGAATACTCTGCGTCTCTGGAGCGCCGAAGCCCCCGAAGAGGATTTCGATTATTCCTCTTTTCAGCGGGGGGATTATATGAAAGCAGTAGAAAGGAAATACGCAGCCGAATCTGTCTCCCAAATTCTTTACCCTGATGATACATATTATGAAGGACGGAGATTAAGACTAAAACAACAGTACTTTTTTGTTTCGGCTGGTCTCCAAAGTATTGTCCGCCGCTATAAAAAGCGTTATTTGACTTTCCACAATTTTCCTGAGAAGGTCGCGATCCATATCAACGATACACATCCGGCCTTAGTTATCCCCGAATTGATGCGCATTTTGCTGGATGAGGAAGGTATGGGCTGGGATGAAGCCTGGCCGATTACTGTTGCTACGGTATCCTATACCAACCACACAATTATGCCGGAAGCTTTAGAAAAATGGCCGCTCGAGATGCTTCAAAACCTGCTGCCGCGCATTTACATGATTATTGAAGAAATAAACGAGCGCTTTTGCCGGGAATTGTGGAATCGTTATCCTGATATGGGAAAGGTCAGAGGAATGGCCATTATTAGTGACGGTTATGTCAAAATGGCGCATTTAGCCTTAGTGGGCAGCAATAGTGTTAATGGGGTGGCGAAAATCCATTCGGAAATCCTCAAAAAACAGGTTATGCATCAGTTCCATGATTATTATCCCTACAAGTTTAACAATAAAACTAATGGAATTACGCATCGTAGATGGCTTTTGATGGCTAATCCCCGCTTAGCACGTTTAATCACAGATACAATTGGCGTAGGCTGGATAAAACATCCGACCGATTTAACAAATTTACTGCCATTTTTAGATGATCAGTTTTTTCAAGGGGAATTTGCGCAGATTAAATTGGAAAACAAGGAGAGGTTAGCCAAATATATTAAGGAGACCACCGGGTGGGAAGTTGATCCGCACTCAATTTTTGATATTCATATTAAAAGAATTCACGCCTATAAGAGACAGTTACTGAATGCTTTACATATCATGCACCTCTATAACCTGTTGTTGGAGAACCCTGATCTGCAGATGAATCCTCGCACCTTTATTTTTGCGGGAAAGGCCGCACCGGGCTATTATCTGGCCAAAAAAGTAATTAAATTAATCAATACCTTAGCGGAGCTTATTAATAACGATAAACGAATTGGCGGAAAGCTGAAGGTTGTTTTCTTGGAAAATTATAATGTTTCTCTGGCCGAATTGATTATTCCCGCAGCAGATGTTAGTGAGCAGATTTCTACGGCCAGTAAAGAAGCTTCAGGCACCGGCAATATGAAATTTATCCTTAACGGAGCGGTTACCATCGGCACTCTTGATGGGGCCAATATTGAAATTTTTGAAAAGGTTGGGCCGGAAAACTTCTTTGTTTTTGGTTTGACGGCCGGAGAAGTATTAAATTACTACAGGTATGGCGGTTATTCTTCTTGGGATATCTATTACAGAGAAGAGGAAATAAAAAAGGTAGTTGATCAACTGGTTAACGGTTTTTTAGGGGCGGCTAAGGACGAATTTACGGTTATTTATGACCATCTTTTGCACTATAATGACGAGTTCTTTGTGCTGAAAGATTTTTGTTCGTATATGGCTGCTCAGAAAAAAATCGATGAGTTATATAGTAACCGGGAAAAATGGTTACAGATGAGTATTACCAATGTAGCAAATGCCGGTGTTTTTTCCAGCGACAGAACAATTAATGAATATTCGGTGGGAATCTGGAATCTCAAACCGGTGTAGAATCAGTGGGGTATTTTAAAAAACCAGGAGATGAAAAGATGAAAGGTAAAGAATGTATTGCGATGCTTCTGGCTGGTGGTCAGGGGAGCCGCCTAAGACTCTTAACGAAAAACTTGGCGAAGCCTGCTGTCCCGTTTGGCGGAAAATATCGGATTATCGATTTTAGCTTAAGTAATTGTGTTAATTCAGGGATTGACACGGTGGGCGTTCTTACGCAGTACAAACCACAAGTACTTAATTCTTATATCGGAATAGGGAATGCTTGGGATTTTCATTGCTATGGGGCCAATGGGGGAGTCACAATTCTACATCCTTATCAGCGGGAAGACGGAGGCGAATGGTATAAGGGAACAGCGCATGCCATTTATCAGAACCTCGACTTTATTGAGAAGTATCATCCTAAATATGTCTTAATTATTTCCGGCGATCATATTTATAAGATGGACTATTCTTTAATGCTGAAAGAACATCAGGAAAAAGGGGCGGCAGTTACCATTTCGGTCATGGAAGTTCCTTGGGAAGAAGCTCCACGATTCGGGATTATGAATACTGATGAAGATGGACGTATTTTAGAGTTTGAGGAAAAACCGCTCAGTCCGAAAAGCAATTTGGCTTCCATGGGTGTTTATATTTTTAATTGGGATGTTCTAAAGGCTTATTTGCAGAAGGACGCTGTCGATGAGCAGTCAACCCATGATTTTGGTAAAAATGTAATTCCCCTGATGCTTAGGGAAGGTTTAAAGATGCATACCTATGCTTTTCAAGGGTACTGGCGGGATGTAGGTACCGTCGAAAGCTATTGGGAAGCCAGCATGGATATTTTGGATAACCGGAGTTGTTTAAACTTTTTTGATAACACTTGGCGGATATACTCTGCCCCGGTATTACAGCCACCACATTTTATTAGTTCAAAGGCCCAGATTAGGAACTCATTAATTTCTGATGGGTGTGTTCTGGAAGGGAAGATAGAACATTCGATTTTATTTCCGGGAGTATCTGTTGGACAAGATTCCTGGATTAAGGATTCGATTATTATGCCGGGAGTTAAGATCGGGGAGAAGGTCAGAGTGGAAAAATCAATTATTGGGGAAAACACAGTAGTTGGCGATGGCTCTTTTATTGGAGGCGATGGCATTACGGTTATTGAGGACTGCTTGATCTTGCCGGAAAATGCCCAGGTTGGGCGGCTTTTGCGCTTAAAAAAGAAAGACAATAATGCGGAGGAAGTAACGCAGGAATTACTTGGTTAAGAAACAAAATGGCGATATGCCGGAAAGGGATTTTAAGAAAAATGAAAGAAGTAATGGGACTGATTCATCATGTCAAGGATGAAAAGGCTTTTAGACAGATAACCAAAAACCGTTGTGTTGCTGCGATACCTTTCGGGGGGAAATACCGTTTAGTAGACTTCCCTTTATCTAATATGGTTAATGCCGGAATCTACAATATAGGCATTATCACCTCTTTCAATATGCGCTCTTTAGTAGATCATCTGGGAAGGGGAGAAGATTGGGGCCTGGATCGGAAACAGGACGGGCTTTTTATTCTTCCGGCCGCCTCTACAGAAAACAGCGAAAACCAAAGAAGAATGGACCTTGAGGATATCTATGCTAATCTTGACTACTTGGAGAAAAGTCAACAGGAATATATCCTTATTTCAGGTAGCAACATAGTATGTAATCTTGACTTGCGGAAAGTATTCGCTTTTCATAAAAAGAAAGATGCCGATATTACGATTGTCTATAAGGAAGGCTACAAATTCTTAGAGCCGGATACACAGCGTGGCGTTTTCCTGCAGAAAAAACGGGACAGTCGGATTACCTCTTTGAGTTTAGGGGTACCTACGACGGAAAGCGCCGTTTCGATGGATATATATTTGCTGAAAAAGTCGCTTTTATTAGCACTGTTACAAGAGTGCCTAAAAACCGGAAAGTGGGATTTTGTGAGTGATGTGTTAACAACACGGATGAAGAAATTAAAAATATATGGATATGCTCATTTAGGTTATCTAGCGATCGTTAATTCCTGGCAAAGTTTATTCAGACACCAAATGGAATTACTGGACAGGAATGTGTTGCATGAACTGTTCTTTTCTAAAGGGATGATTCGTACCAAAATTAAGGATGGGCCACCAGCCAGATATTGTGAAGGTGCGGATATTAGTAATACATTAACTTCAAATGGCTGTTTAATTGAGGGCAGTGTAGAGAATAGCATTCTCTTTAGAAAGGTCAAAATAGGGCGTGGTGCAGTAATAAAAAATAGTATTTTAATGCCTAAGGTGGAAATTGATGAGGACGTTGTTTTAGACACGGTGATTTTGGATAAAGGTGTGCATGTACATAAGGGAACAAAATTGGTTAGCGATTGTACCGATCCCATCATTATTCCAAAGAACAAAGAAGTTAAGGAGGGTCTTATTTAAATGTTAAAAGTACTTTATGTGGCATCTGAGTGTGCCCCTTTTGCGATAACCGGCGGGCTTGGTGATGTAATAGAAAGTTTACCGTTTGCGATCAAAAAGAAGAAGGTTGATGCTAGGGTAATCCTGCCTAAATACGGGAATATTCCGGCTGAATTAAAAAAAGAGATGGTTCATATCAAAAGCTTTAGCGTCCCCGTGGGTTGGAGAAACCAGTATGCGGGGTTAGAGGTTTTTGAGTACAGAGGAATAACCTATTACTTCCTTGACAACGAAATGTATTTTAAACGGGATGGTATTTATGGCTATTTTGATGAAGCAGAAAGGTTTTCGTTCTTTTGCAGAGGGGTATTGGAAAGCCTGCCTTATATGGAGGATTTTCACCCGGATATCTTACATTGCAATGATTGGCATACGGCTTTAGTACCTTTGTTTCTAAAAGAATTTTATCAAGATAAGCCATTATATCAAAAGATCAAAACTGTTTTTACTATCCATAATTTAAAATTTCAAGGTGTTTTTTCTGTGGCCGTTGATGACATTTTAGGGCTTGACTCTTCGTTTGGCAATCAAGAGGCCTTAGAGTTTTATGGCAAGGTTAATTTCATGAAGGCCGGCATCATTTATGCGGATAAGGTTACCACGGTTAGCGAAACATATGCGCAGGAAATCAAGACACCCTATTTCGGTGAAAACTTGGATGGTATTCTCCGAAAGTATGAGGATAAATTACTGGGGATTATCAACGGAATTGACTATAATAAATATAATCCGGAGACAGACTCGCATATTTATGTTAATTATCGGACAGCGGTTGCGAAGAAGGAACAGAATAAAGCACTATTACAGGATAATTTAAATTTGCCGGTAAAAGATGTTCCTCTCTTAGGGATGGTTACCAGATTAACCCGGCAAAAAGGGCTTGATTTACTTGTCTATATGCTTGATGAGTTGATGTCTTTGGATGTGCAGTTGATTATTCTTGGGATGGGCGAATATGGGTATGAAAATACTTTAAGAAGTGCCGCGGAAAGACACTCGGCCAAAATGAGATCGTTTTTGATGTTTAATGAAGCAATGGCTCGGAAGATTTATGCGGCTTCTGACCTCTATTTAATGCCTTCTTTGTTTGAACCTTGCGGTTTAAGCCATTTAATTGCCCTGCGGTATGGCACTATTCCGGTGGTAAGAGAAACTGGGGGCTTAAAAGATACAGTGCTTTCTTATAACGAATTTATCGGAGAAGGAAACGGTTTTAGCTTTACTAATTTTAATGCTCATGATTTTCTGCATACTATTAAACGTGCTCTTGATTTCTATAATAATCAGCCTACTGTTTGGAATAATATAGTAAAGAATGCTTTTAAAGCTAATTATAGCTGGAATACTTCTGCGCAGAAATATATCGATCTTTATGAATCACTTCTTTCCGAATGAGGCGTAGAATAAATAAATTAAAAAGGTGATCATACTATGAGCGTTACCTGGATTCGTCATGATACGCATGAGATAGAATACCGTAGCCCCTTTGGAGCTGTTCCTTGCGGCGAAGAGATTACACTTCGTTTAGGCTTAAAGACAACCTCAAAAATTGAGGGCGTGTTTTTACGTTTGTGGAGGAATAATGATCGTGTTGAAGACCAGGAGTTGCGTTTGGTCAAAAAGCAGGGAAACAACGATTTTTATCAAACCGTGATTACTACTTCGGTGCTGGGTCTCTACTGGTATTATTTTGTGGTGATTATCGGCGGCAAGGTTTATTACTATGGGAACAATAATGAGCGGTTGGGCGGGGAAGGCTTGCTTAGAGAGCAAGTGCCGCCCCCTTTTCAAATCACGGTATATAAGGATTTTCAAGTGCCGTCATGGTTTACGGAAAGTGTGATGTACCAGATTTTCGTGGATCGTTTTTATAACGGGAACGAGGATGGACGCGTAAATAACCCGAAAAATGGCTCACTTCTCCATGGTCGGTGGGACGATACGCCTATTTATATCAAGGAGCCTGAAACCGGAGCTATTTTACGTTGGGACTTTTTTGGCGGTAATTTAGCCGGTGTGTTGAAAAAACTGCCCTACTTAAAGGAGTTGGGGATTGGGGTTATTTATTTTAATCCGATTTTCGAGTCTCCCAGCAACCATAAGTATGATACGGCTGATTATAAAAGCATTGACCCGATGTTTGGCACTAATGAGGAATTCCGCGAATTATGTGTGCAGGCGAAGCAGTATAACATTCGGATCATGCTTGATGGCGTTTTTAGCCATACGGGTAGTGATAGCATTTATTTTAATAAAGAGGGTAACTATCCCGGACTCGGGGCTTACCAGTCTCCCAGCTCACCATATTTCGGCTGGTACCGTTTTAACCGGTATCCGGATGAATATGAAAGTTGGTGGGGAGTTGGGACACTGCCAAATGTTAATGAAATGAATCCAACATATCAAAACTATATGCTTGAGGATAAGGATAGTGTCGTTCGTTCATGGATAAGAACGGGTGCAGCGGGTTGGCGGCTGGATGTCGCGGATGAGTTACCGGATGACTTTATCAAAAAAATGCGGAGAGTCATGAAAGAAACCAGTCCCGATTCTGTTCTACTGGGTGAAGTATGGGAAGACGCTTCCAATAAGGTAAGCTATGGAGAGAATCGGCAGTATCTTTGGGGCGAAGAATTGGATTCGGTTATGAATTATCCTTTCCGCAATATTTTGTTGGATTTTCTGCTTGGGCGTCTTGATGCCGTTCAAGTACATCGAAGGTTAATGAGTCTGGCGGAGAATTATCCGGCGCCGCACTTTCTTAACCTCATGAATTTACTGGGGAGTCATGATGTCCCCCGAACGCTTACGATCTTAGGGGAAGCGCCGGCAGAACAAGATGTTCATCCTAAAAACAAAGAAAAGGCGCGCTTGACACCACGACAACGCAGGCTTGGTTTGGCGCGTTTGAAACTGGCTGTGCTTTTTCAAATGTGTTTCCCCGGTGTACCTTCAATTTATTACGGCGATGAGGCGGGCATGGAAGGGTATGCCGATCCTTATAATCGCGGACCTTACCCTTGGGGAAGGGAAGAAAAGGGATTAGTAAGCTACTACAAAAAGGTGATTGCGTTAAGAAATAATTATACGGCAATGCAAAAAGGTTCTTGGCAGACTGCGTACGCTGCAGGGGATGTATACGGCTTTTATAGAAGAGGGCAGGAAGAGCAGTTTTTAATCTTAGTGAACAGAAATAAGGAAAAGGAACAGCAGTGTAATATTACTTTGCCGGAGACGGACAGGGGCACGTGGAAAGAGATTTTTCCGATAGAAAAACAGGAAGATGGACTACAGGAGCTGTCGGTCAGTGGAGAGTCTTTAAATGTTCTTTTGCAACCCTTGGAAGGGAAAGTATTAATGAGAATAGGTTCGTAAAGCGATGATGGGCAGGGGGTAATGTGGTGCAATTAGATAGAGCCAGCGGGGTTTTGCTTCATCCCACCTCCCTTCCTTCCAGATACGGGATTGGAGATTTAGGGCAGGAGGCCCGCCTATTTCTTGATTTTTTGGCAGAGAGTAATTTAAAACTGTGGCAGGTTTTACCGCTTAACCCCATTGGTTATGGTGAGTCACCTTATCAATCTTTTTCGGTTTTTGCGGGAAACCCTCTTCTTATTAGTTTGGAGGATTTGCAGAGAAAGGGGCTATTATCTGCGACGCAATTGAAGCAGGTCCCTCTTTTTCCGGAGGATAAAGTGGATTATGCGGCGTGTGCGGCATACAAAGAAAAAATGTTTCGTTTGGCTTATCACAGCTTTATCGCAGGTAGAAAAGAAGAGGCTTCATATCAGGATTTTACAGAAAAAAACTCTTTTTGGCTCGCTGATTATGCACTATTTATGGCGTTGAAAAGGCATTTTCATAATATTCCGTGGAATTTTTGGGAGAAAGATATTGCTTTACGCCAACCGGATGCATTAAAACGCTGGGAGGAGCTCCTGGCGCCGGAAATCGACTACCAGATCTTTTTGCAATATCAATTTTTTCTTCAGTGGAAAAACCTGAAGAATTATGCGAATGAGAAGCAGATTAGAATCATTGGAGACTTGCCTATTTATGTATCGTATGATAGCAGTGATACCTGGGTTTATCCCCAGCTCTTTGAATTAGATGCTTTAGGTAATCCGCTCAAGGTCGGAGGAGTACCACCGGACTATTTCAGTGCGACGGGACAGCTTTGGGGCAATCCGATCTATAAGTGGCGTGAAATCGCAAAGGATGATTTCTTGTGGTGGCGTGAACGTATTAAAACTCTGTTGGAATTGGTCGATACTATCCGGGTAGATCATTTTCGCGGTTTCGAAGCCTATTGGGAGATTCCTGCTTCCGAAACAACGGCGGTTAATGGTAGGTGGGTCAAAGGGCCGGGAGAAAAGTTTTTTCAGGTAATTGTTGATTATCTGGGCGAACTGCCATTAATTGCCGAGGATTTGGGATTAATTACCCCGGCGGTGGTGGAGTTAAAAAATAAGTTCGGTTTTCCGGGGATGAAAGTTCTGCAGTTCATTGATCGTGAGCCGTTGACCAATTGTCCGGGTAAGCAGATTACCAATAGTACCGCAAATTATGTATATTACACAGGAACGCATGATAATGATACGTTACGTGGTTGGTTTACAAAAACGGTCTTAGCTCAGTTAAGCGATGACCATCGGAAGAGCTGGGGTGATGCTCGCTGTGTCCGAATTTGCTGGGAATTCATCGAAATAGCCCTGCAAAGTCAGGCGAAGTGGGCTATTATTCCTTTGCAGGATTTTCTTTGTCTAGATTCGCAGGCGCGAATGAATACTCCGAGTACAGTGGGTGGTAATTGGGATTGGCGCTGTAAACAAGAAGTTTTCACCGCTGATTTAGCCTGCCGGATCAAAAACTTGGTTATTCAATGCGGGCGATAGAAGCAACTTGAAAACAGCTTGAAAACTTGATGAAGTAATTTGAAAAATGAAGGTGGTATGACAATGAAGGGAAAAGACACTTGGGATACCTTTCAGACGGGGCAGTATATTAATGAATTATTGGGGTTGACTCTTGATTATAGTTGTGTCGAATTTCCTGTAGAGTATCAGCGGGAAATAGAACCGAATTTTCGGAAGGCTTTTTTGGCGATGGGAGAATTAGAGCGGGGAGAGATCGCTAATCCTGACGAAAAAAGGATGGTTGGTCATTATTGGCTGAGGGATGCTGCGCTTGCGCCCAGTTTGGCAATAGGGAAAGAAATTACGGAAACGCAGGAACAGATCAGTGACTTTGTCCGTAAAATTCGGACAGGAAAGCTTGTTTCTGCGCAAGGGCGGTCGTTTAGTCGATTCCTTTTAATTGGGATTGGGGGTTCGGCATTGGGCCCCATGTTGATGTACGATGCTTTAAAATTCCCGCAAGCCGAGGCTGGGCTCAAAGGATATTTTCTGGATAATACCGATCCGGACGGCATTGCGCAAGTGTTAGCGGAATTGCATGATTATCTGGGGGAAACTTTGGTGATCGTTACTTCGAAAAGCGGCGGAACAGTTGAAACACGTAATGGGATGTTAGAGGTGCAACAATATTTTGCAGCGCAAAAGGTTGATTTTGCCCGTCAGGCTGTGGCAATCACTACAGCTGGCAGTAAAATGGATAAGTTAGCCGAGGAGGAAGGATGGCTGAAGCGGTTTTATATTTGGGATTGGGTGGGCGGACGTACTTCCGTTACTTCGGCGGTAGGTTTGTTGCCAGCGGCTTTACAAGGTCTTGATATTAAGGCATTTTTGGCCGGGGCGCAGGAATGCGACCAAGCTACCAGGCTTTCTTTAGTTTTTGATAACCCAGCAGCGATTTTAGCGGCGGCGTGGTACTATAATGTGAAGAAATGCGGTAGGGGGAACATGGTAGTATTACCTTATCGGGATAATTTGCAATTAATGTCTCGTTATTTGCAGCAGTTAATTATGGAGTCCTTGGGGAAAGAAAAAGATTTAGATAATCGGACAGTACACGAAGGGCTTACCGTGTTTGGTAACAAAGGGTCAACGGATCAGCATGCCTATGTGCAACAATTGCTGGATGGAAGAAATGACGCTTTGGTTGTTTTTGTGGAAATCAAAAAAGACCAACGTGAAACGCCGGTCTATGTTGAAAAGGATATTACCAGCGGGGATTATTTGAAAGCCTTTCTGGAAGGGTCGAGAAGGGCGCTCAAACAAAAAGGCCGTAATTCTTTAACCATCAGTCTGGAGGAATTAAATCCACGGACAATGGGCACTTTGATTGCGCTTTTTGAAAGGGCCGTTGGTTTATACGCCGGTTTAATAAATGTCAATGCCTATCATCAACCGGGAGTGGAATTAGGGAAAAAAGCGGCTAATTATTATATTGAGCTGCAGCGTGAAGTTTTACGCTTTTTAAGGTGTCAAGTAGGGAATAATTTTACGGTCGAGGAAATAGCGGACAGAATAGGTGCGGTAAAAGAAAAAGAACTAATTTACAAGATCTTGGAATATCTTTATGTCAATCAGCGGCATGAGATAAAAAAGGAAAAAGGAGCAACTCCTTTTTCCGCTCGGTATTCAATTTAAGGGCTATTATAATCACCCGTAATCTGGAACTATTTCAAGGAATCAATAAGCTCGAGAAAGCCTTTTTTCAGGGTAGTGAGTTGTTCTTGCGCTTCTAACCGGGTTTTACCTTTGACCGCAAAGTAGATTTTCAGTTTTGGTTCGGTCCCGGAAGGTCTGATACAACACCAGGAGCCGGTGGTAAAGAAATATTGCAATACATTAGAACGGGGCAACTCAATCGATGTTTTTGTTTTCGTGAGACAATCGATTTCTTCGGCGGTGAGATAATCTTTTCTCACCGCTATTTTATTACCCATAATTGCTTGCGGTGGGTTTTGGCGAAAATGGGACATCACTTTTGCCAATTGTTCCTGTCCTTTTAGACCCGGCATGGTGATGTTGACCAGATCTTCCTGAAAGTATCCGTATTTTTGGTAAAGTACTTCCAGACGCTCGGCCAGGTTAGTACCTTGTGTTTTGTAATAGAGAGCCATTTCGGCAATCAGTAGACAAGTCTGCACGGCGTCTTTATCCCGAACATGGCTGCCAATGAGATAGCCATAGCTTTCTTCGTATCCGAAGAGAAAGGTGTGACTGTTTGTTTCCGCATAGTCGGCGATTTTTTCGCCAATGTATTTAAAACCGGTTAAGACATTCAGATGATTTACACCATAATCTTGGGCGATCGTTACTCCTAATTCAGAGGTGACAATGGTTTTAATGATGATACTGTTTGACGGTAATAATCCCTTTTTAGCGCGCATTTGTAAAAGATAATCAATTAAAAGCGCACCGGTTTGGTTACCCGAAAGGCATTGGTATTCTCCATTTTGGGTTTTGACGGTAAGTGCAACCCGGTCAGCATCAGGGTCGGTCGCTAACACAATGTCTCCCTTGATTTGGCTGGCCAGTTCAATCGCCAAGGCACATGCGGCTTTTTCTTCGGGGTTCGGCGTGATGACTGTGGGAAAAGCAGGGTCAGGATCGGCTTGTTTTTTGACCAGTTGCACGTTTGAAAAGCTGCTTTCTTTTAAGAGACGCGTCAAAGGAACGAGTCCGGTTCCATACAAAGGAGTATAAACGATTTTTAGTTGATTAGCGTCCTTGAGGAGTTCTTTGTTAAGGAGCAATTGCTTTGTCTCTTGGATATAACGTTCTAACAGCTCATCGTGAATCCAGTGTAGGTTTCCTTGCTCCTCTGCCGTTTGCTTATCGGCAATCGTAATCGCAAATTCATTATCAATAGCGGCTATTTCGGCCGTAACAGTATCGGATAAGGCGTCAGTAAGCTGGCCTCCGTGTTTCCCATAGACTTTATAACCGTTGTATTCTTTCGGGTTATGGCTGGCGGTGATCACAATGCCCGCAGAAGCTTTCAGCTGCACAACGGCATAGGAGAGTATGGGGGTAGGCGTAATTTGCGCAAAGATGTAGGCTTTAATACCGTTATTTGCCAAGACTAAGGCTGTTTCCAGGGCAAAATCCTTTGATTTATAACGAGAATCGTAGGCAATTACCACTTTTTTCTCTTCATGAGGCAGGGCCTTCTTGAGATAATTGGCCAGGCCTTGGGTTGCTTTGCGAACCGTGAAGATATTCATGCGGTTGGTACCTGCCCCGATAACGCCCCGCATGCCGCCGGTACCAAATTCCAGATACTTATAAAAACGTTCTTCAATTTGACTCGGGTCTTTTTCAATAGAAATCAGTTCATTCATTAATTCTTCGTTATTCCGCATATTCTCTTTCCATCTTTGAAAAGCTAACAAATATTGTTCCATTGAAATAACCCTCCTCAAATCCCGGTAATATTATCCATATAACGAGGCGAAAGGAGCATATCTCCCGCCTCGTTGAAACGCGCAGAGGTAAGAAAATTTTTCTACAACCGAAAAATTTTCTACTGATGCGTTATAAAAAACCGCGTTGAAGCGGTTCCTATGCGGTTTGTATGATTATTATATTATACTAGATAAAAATAAATTCAAGAGGATAATGTGATATTTTTTACAATTTTTTTAGTTAATTTTAATAATGGACGGTGCATTAATGAGAGTAAGACTGGGTTATGTGGCAATTGCTTTAGGTCTTCCCCAAATCACATCTTCCGGGAGTGTGACCTATAAATATTATCAAAAATTAAGGGCGGAAGAACAGATAAATAAACTTAAAC
>CAZVLC010000005.1:0-17847 GCA_964627885.1 uncultured Peptococcaceae bacterium | reverse complement strand
GAAGTTGAATTAGGACAATTTGCGACATCTATTTTGGAGGTAACCCCAGCCATGGTTACCGAAAAAAGTAAAGTATGTAGTGGCGATTATATTTTTTCACAGGCGAATAGATTGGCGGCCGCTTTAATTGATGCGGAGATAGTTTTAACGGGTAATGCCCGCATTCGCTTTCGCCGGTCGGTATATTTAAATGAGAAAATTGTGGCGCATGCGTTTTTAGCCCGGAAAAAGATCAATAAATACTTGATTAAGGTCGTTTCGAAGGTGGGAACGGAAGAGGTTTTTATGGGAAAGTTTATCTTTGTGGCAAGATAGGAGGTCATAATGATGAGAATCGTTGTTGATGCCATGGGTGGGGATTATGCTCCGCGGGAGATTGTGCAAGGGGCTGTTCAAGCTCTAGCGTTTGCTCCTGAATTACAGATAATTTTGGTAGGACAAGAAAAAGAAATTCGGCAATGTTTGCCTGAAAAATATCCTGAGGAACGCGTTTCGATCCATCATTGTGCAGAGGTTATTACGATGGATGAACATCCGGCGCTGGCTTATCGGCGCAAAAAGGATGCTTCGATTACTGTTAGCACGCGCTTGGTCAAGGAAAAAACCGGTGATGCACTTATTTCGGCCGGCAGTACCGGCGCCCAACTGGTGGCTTCACTCTTTGGCTTGGGGCGCATTAAAGGGATTGAGCGGCCGGCTATTGCCACGGTCATTCCGGGGACCCAAAAGCCGAAGTTGCTGCTTGATGCCGGTGCTAATGCGGATTGTAAACCGGAAAACTTATTACAATTTGCTTTAATGGGCAGTATTTATGTAGAAGAAATTCTCGGTGTTAAAAATCCCGCGGTTGCTTTGGTCAGTAATGGGACTGAAGAAACAAAGGGGAGTGAATTAGTTTTAAAAACTCATAAAATCCTGAAAAAGAATGCAAATTTGCATTTTATTGGGAATGTGGAAGGAAGAGAGATTTTGCAGGGACCGGCTGATGTGTTGGTTTGTGATGGATTTGTCGGGAATGTTATTTTGAAAGTGCTGGAAGGTACAGCAGGAACTCTCTTTGGTCTATTGAAACAGGAATTCAAGAGAAATTTGCGTACGAAGGCCGGCGCTTTGTTGTTGGCGCCCGGATTTAAGGCGATTAAGGACAGACTTGATTATGAGGAACATGGTGGGGCTCCGTTATTAGGGGTAAATGGGATTAGTATTATTTGTCATGGCAGCTCCAAGGCTTATGCCATTCAAAATGCCGTGCTCGCGGCAACCCGTTGTGTGCAAAAAGAAGTAGTCGGTAAGCTAACGCAAAGGATCGAAAAGTTTGCAAATGCTGAATGTAAATGCTAAAGAATAAATAATTTGTTGAAAGTGGGTGAATAAATGGCGGATAACCTTTTACCGGTGGGGATAACCGGTTTAGGTTCCTGGTTGCCCGACAAAGTACTTACTAATCAGGATTTGATGAAGATAATTGATACTTCAGATGAATGGATTGTTTCGCGTACCGGTATTTCGGAAAGGAGAATTGCCGCAGAACAGGAAGCGGCTTCCGATCTGGGGATTAGGGCTGCCAGAAAAGCGCTGGAGGATGCCGGGATATCGGCGGAAGAGCTCGATTTGATTTTGGTGGCGACAATTACGCCAGACATGTTTTTTCCTGCTACGGCGTGTATCGTGCAAAAAGAACTGGGTGCTGTCAACGCGGCGGCGTTTGACCTCTCCGCAGCCTGTTCAGGTTTTATCTATGCTTTAGCTGTCGGCAGTCAATTTGTCGCCACCGGGATGTACCGGAATGTTCTGGTTGTGGCCGCCGAAACATTAAGTAAGATTGTGAACTGGCAAGACCGCAATACTTGCATTCTTTTTGGTGATGGTGCCGGGGCGGTTGTTTTACAGCCTGTGGAGCAAGGTTACGGTATTTTATCTTTTGATTTAGGCGCCGATGGGAACGGGGGGGACTTATTAAAAGTGGCGGCAGGTGGATCCCGAAAACCGACAACCATGCAAACACTGCAAAATAAAGAACATTATCTTACCATGAACGGGAATGAAGTCTTTAAGTTTGCCGTAAAGATAATGGAGGATACCGCAGTGAAAAGTTTGCGGCAAGCCGGCCTTTCCACTAAGGATGTGGATTATTTTATCCCGCATCAGGCGAATACCCGCATTATTGATGCGGCCGTAAAAAGATTGGGGCTCTCGCCGGATAAGTTTTATGTTAATTTGGATAAATACGGGAATATGTCTAGTGCTTCGGTTCCGGTCGCGCTGGATGAGGCGGTGAATAATGGGTATATCAGGAAAGGGGACACTGTGGTCTTAGTCGGCTTTGGCGCCGGCTTAACGTGGGGTTCATGTGTACTTAAATGGGCGAGGTAGGGGAGTGAGAAAAATGTTAAACACGAAAATCAATCAACTTTTACAGGTAGAGTATCCGATTATTCAAGGCGGAATGTCTTGGGTGGCTACGGCGGAATTGGCGGCAGCCGTCTCCGAGGCTGGTGGCATCGGGATCATTGGGGCCGGTAGTGCACCTGCAGAGGTAGTACGACAGCAGATCAGGAAAGCAAAGTCGCTAACGGCAAAGCCTTTTGGGGTAAACATTTATTATCTGTCACCTTTTGTCGAGGAAGCTATCCAGGTCGTACTGGAGGAGGGTGTAAAGGTTATTACGACAGGAGCAGGTAATCCCGGTAAACACATTCCGAAGTTAAAAGAAAAGGGGATTAAGGTAATTCCGGTAATTTCTTCAGTTGCTCTAGCCAAACGGATGGAGAAGCTTGGTGTGGATGCGCTCATTGCCGAAGGCATGGAATGTGGCGGGCACGTAGGGGAAGTAACCACTATGGCTCTTTTGCCGCAGGTAGTTGATGCGGTTGATCTTCCGGTTATTGCGGCCGGGGGGATAGCCGATGGACGGCAATTAGCCGCCGCGTTTTGTATGGGCGCGGAAGGTGTACAGATGGGCACACGTTTTATCTGTGCCCAGGAATGTATTGCCCATGCGAACTATAAAAATGAAGTAATTAAGGCGAAGGACCGGGATACGGTGCTTACCGGTTATAACGGACATTATGTCCGCGTGCTCAAGAACGGCTTAACACAAGAGTATGCCCGTTTAATGAAAGAAGGGGCCGCGGAAAAAGACTTGGAAGCATTGGGAGTCGGTCGGCTTAAGGCGGCGGTGTTGGAGGGCGATACGTCGATGGGTTCTTTAATGGCTGGGCAGGTTGCAGCGATGGTGAAGAAAGTGCAACCGGCGCGGGAAATTATTCGTGAAATAGTTGCAGAAGCGGAAGAAATACTGCAAAGGCGTCAGGGTGAAATAATTATTAAGTAATTGCCCAATTGGTTAAAATAGTTTATTAACTGTAATAAAATTATTTAAAGGGAGTAAAAAGATGAAAAGTAGAAAGATTGCTTTCGTTTTTCCCGGTCAGGGTTCCCAGTACGTTGGGATGGGAAAAGATATTTGGGAATATTATCAAATTGCCAAAAAGGTCTATCGTCAAGGGGATGAGAAACTGGGCTTATTATTGAGTAATCTCTGCTTTTATGGCCCGGAAGAAGAATTGCGTTTAACGGCAAACACGCAGCCGGCTATCCTCATTACCAGTGCGGCCATTTTAAAAGTACTGGAGATGGAAGGGATTAGGCCGGATTACACAGCCGGGCACAGTTTGGGGGAATATACTGCTTTGGTGGCAGCGGGCTCGTTGACTATTCCTGATGCCGTTTGGCTGGTACGGCAACGCGGGCTGTTAATGCAGGAAGCCGTTCCGCCCGGGCAGGGTACAATGGCAGCGATTATTGGCTTAAGTATTGAAGAAGTGCAGACAATTTGTCAGGAAAGTTCCCACGAGGAAGTGGTCGAACCGGCCAACTATAATTGTCCGGGGCAAATAGTGATCGCCGGACATGTCGGCGCGGTTGAGCGAGCGATGCAATTGGCTAGAGAAAAGGGTGCAAAGCGGGCGGTTCCTTTGAACGTTAGTGGGCCTTTCCATTCCACCCTATTACATTCTGCTTCCGAAAAGTTAGCGGAGTTGCTGGAGCAAGTCTTGATCTCCCGACCATGGGTACCTGTCGTGAGCAATTGTCAGGCTGAATTTACAGATGACTCGCGTGAAATCAAGGAGAATCTGGTTAAACAGGTAAGCAGTGCGGTGCTTTGGCAACAATCGATTGAAAAATTATTGGCTATCGGTGTTACAACTTTTATCGAAATTGGGCCCGGTAAGGTCTTAACCGGTTTAATCAAAAAGATTGATAAAGAAGTCGAAGTGTTTAATATTGAAGATGGAGAATCGTTATCGCGGACGGTGCTCTCCTTAAAGGAGGCTCAAAGGTATGTTAGCTGAGCAGGTAGCTTTGGTAACCGGTGCCTCTAGAGGCATCGGACGGGCGATTGCGCTGTCCTTGGCCCGGGAAGGAGCAACAGTAATTATTAATTACAAGGGAAATAAAGAAGCGGCTTTAGAGGTACAACAGATCATTAACGAGACAGGCGGAAAAGCCACATGTTTGCAGGCCGATGTATCTTCGCCCGCCGAAGTGGAGCAGTTAGTGCAGCAAGTTTTGGCGCAAGAAGGTCATCTTGATATTTTGGTGAATAATGCGGGGATTAACCGGGATACGTTACTGATGCGCATGAAAGATGAAGAGTGGGATCAGGTAATCCAAACAAATCTTAATTCTGCTTTCTATTGTATTAGAGCAGTAGCCCGTCCCATGATGAAGCAGAGAAGAGGAAAAATTATTAACATTTCTTCAGTGGTAGGAATACATGGTAATGCAGGGCAGATTAATTATGCTGCGGCGAAGGCAGGAATAATTGGTTTGACAAAAAGTGCTGCCAAAGAATTATCTTCTCGTGGTATAATGGTAAATGCCATTGCCCCTGGTTATATTATTACAGACATGACGGAGCGGTTACCGAACGAAGTAAAAGAAAAGGTGGCGGCAGACATACCATTAGGAAGATTAGGCCAACCTGAGGATATTGCCAATTTAGCCGTTTTCCTGGCCGGGTCGGGAGCCGATTATCTTACCGGGCAAGTTATCGCGGTGGATGGCGGCATGTTTATGTGAGAGGTTTATTTCTGTGGAAGGAGGTGATACCTTATGAACGTATTTGACAGGATTAAAGCGCTTGTAGCTGAACAATTAAGAGTAGAAGAAGAAAAAATAAGTTTAGAAACCACCTTTGATGAGCTTGATGCTGATTCACTTGATGTGGTGGAATTAATTATGGCCCTAGAAGATGAGTTCGATATTGAAATCCCTGATGAGGATGCCGAGAAAATTAAAACGGTAGGGGATGCTGTGGAGTATATTAAGACCAAGCAATAATTATCTACATAATGTGGGATGGCTATTCAAAAAAATCGCTCTGGAAGCCTGCTAAAGGTTTGGGGGAACAGAGAAAAAAGGAAGAGGCTCCGTGGTCATGACTGCGGAGCTTCTTGAAAAAACGGATATGAGATGAGTACCCGAAAAAACTATTGGTTCAGAAATCGAGGGAATACTGGAGGAATTTGTGTGAATTTACCTGAGTTACGCATAGGGAGACTGAAGCCGGCAATACCGATTATCCAGGGAGGAATGGCGGTACGGATTTCCACCGCTAAATTAGCTGCTGCAGTGGCCAATGAGGGTGGCATCGGATTGATTGCCGCCAGTGGCATGACTCCACGGGAATTAAAGGAGGAAATACGTACGGCACGCTCTTTGACAAAAGGTATTCTGGGGATTAATGTCATGTTTGCCGTAACCATTTTTGCTGATTTATTTAAAGCTGCTGTACAGGAAGGGATTGATCTGGTTGTGTCAGGGGCTGGCTTTTCCCGAGATATGTTTACCTGGGGTAAAGAAACCAATACTCCGGTTGTCCCTATAGTATCTACCGCAAAACTGGCAAAAATTTCTGAAAAACTGGGGGCAGCTGCTGTTGTGGTGGAAGGTAAGGAAGCGGGAGGTCATTTAGGCACGGATTACTCCATGCTTGAACTTGTTCCCGAAGTCAAAAAAAACGTGGATATTCCGGTAATTGCCGCGGGGGGGATCGTAGAAGGGCAAGATGTGGTTAATGCTCTAAAGCTGGGAGCAAACGGTGTGCAAATCGGCACTCGTTTTGCGGCCAGTAAAGAATCCAATGCCGACGACAAGCTTAAAGAATTTTATATACAGGCCCAAGAGCAAGATATTATGCTGATAGAAAGTCCGGTAGGCTTACCGGGCCGGGCAATCAGAAACAGCTTTGCCGAAAAGATTTCTGCCGGCGAAGCACTGTCACCGGATAGATGTAACCAGTGTTTAAAAAGTTGCAAAGGAAACTTTTGTATTATGAAGGCTTTAAATAATGCGCAAAAAGGTAACTTAGAGGAGGGGTTGGTTTTTGCCGGTGAATATGTCGGTAAAATTAAACAAATTCTTCCCGTAAAAGAGATCATTCGTACTCTGCTGCGAGAAGTAGAGGCTGCTAGATAGAAAAATTATTATAGTTATGGGGTGTGGATATGAAAAAAAGAGTAGTAATCACTGGAATGGGGGCCATCACACCGTTGGGAATAGGTGTTGAGGCTTTTTGGCAGGGACTGTTGGAAGGACGATCAGGGATTGATTGGGTGACGCGGATTGATGTTAGTGAACTACCCACAAAGGTTGCCGGAGAAGTCAAAGATTTTGATCCAGGTGAATTTATTGATCGCAAGGAAGCGAAAAGAATGGACAGATTTACGCAATTTGCGGTGGCGGCGTCAAAAATGGCGGTGGAAAATGCGGGCGTGGATTTTGCTAACCTGGAGAAAGACCGGGTAGGGGTTGTGCTTGGCTCCGGTATTGGGGGCATGGAAACATTACTCGAACAGGTTGAAGTAAAACGGGAGAAAGGACCAGGACGGGTTAGTCCGTTCTTTGTACCCATGATGATTACGAATATGGCGGCAGGACAGGTTGGCATCACCTTTGGGGTAACCGGCCCAAATCTCACGGTGGTTACAGCCTGCGCCTCAGGCACTAATGCCGTTGGTGAAGCATTCAAAATGATTCAAAGCGGCGCAGCCGATCTGATGATTACCGGCGGGACCGAAGCAGCCATTACTTCAATGGCTTTTGCCGGCTTTTGTTCCATGAAAGCGATGACGAAGGTAAGCGATAATCCCACGAAAGCCAGCCGCCCCTTTGACTTAAACCGCGATGGTTTTGTGATGGGGGAAGGAGCCGGAATTTTGATCTTGGAGAGTCTCGAATCAGCCCAAAAAAGGCAAGCGACGATTTATGCGGAAGTATTAGGATATGGGGCTACCGCAGATGCCTATCATATTACGGCACCGGCTCCCGGTGGTGTCGGTGCGGCGAAAGCAATGGCGATTGCGATACAAGATGCGGGCTTAAAGCCGGAAGATGTGGATTATATTAATGCACATGGTACTTCCACCGGCTTAAATGATAAATATGAAACGATGGCGATCAAAGAGGTATTTCAGGACCAAGCCGGAAAATTAGCCGTTAGTTCTACTAAATCCATGACCGGTCATCTTTTAGGGGCAGCCGGCGGGATTGAAGCGATTGCGACCGCTTTAGCAATCTATCATGGTATTGTACCGCCTACCATTAATTACGAGCAGCCGGATCCGGAATGTGATTTAGATTATGTCCCTAATAAAAAAAGAGCGATGCCGATAAAATATGCGCTTAGTAATTCGTTAGGTTTTGGGGGCCATAATGCTACTGTTCTTTTTGGAAAATATGAGGCATAATAGCATTATGGAGGAGTGCGATGATGGACCAGAGACGTAAAGAAAAGTTAGAAGGCTTACTAGCCTGCATGCAGATTGCCGAGAAGGTGGACTTGCTCTTGTTAAATCAAGCGTTTACCCATCCTTCTTTTCTTTTTGAAGGAAAGGGCATGCAGGGCATTCATAATCAAAGGTTGGAGTTTTTAGGTGATGCAGTCGTTGGTTTAGTGGTGGCGGAGTATCTTTATACAAAATACCCGGAAAAAACCGAGGGAGAATTAACGAAAATGAGAGCGGCAATTGTTTGTGAGGCTTCGCTTGTACAAGCAGCCAGGGCTTTTCACTTTGGCGACTATTTGTTAATGGGCCGAGGCGAAGAACAGATGGGCGGAGCCAGCCGCATATCCAACTTGGCCGATTGCTTTGAAGCGGTTATTGCCGCGCTCTATTTATCACTGGGGATAGAAAAAGTTCGTTCGATTATTCTGCAAGTCTTAAAGACAAGTATTGAAATGGCGGCGAAAGGGGATTTCGGTGATTATAAAACGAAGCTGCAGGAGTATATTCAGAAGGATCCCCAAAGTAGTTTGGAATATCGAATTTTCAAAGAAGAAGGCCCGGACCACGCTAAGACCTTTTGGACAGCGGTATATTTAAATGAAAAAGAACTGGCTGAGGGAAGCGGAAAAACCAAGAAAGAGGCGGAGCAAAGCGCGGCCCGAGCGGCATTACATAAGCTGGGGGTTAGCTGATGAATAATCCTTTGATCATTCCTTTTTTCATTCCTCATGCCGGGTGCCCCTTCACCTGTGTCTTTTGCAATCAATGGGAGATCAGTGGGGCAGAAGAAGTCGTCAGACCGGAAGAAATCGGGCCTTTTGTGGAGGAATATTTAAAACGAGCGCTTCGTTGGCCGGACCGGCATGTGGAAATTGCTTTTTACGGAGGCAGTTTTACCGCATTACCTGCGGAAAGACAGGTAGCCTATTTACAGGCTGCTGCTGCGCAAAAGAAGAAGGGTCTAATCGCGGGGATAAGACTTTCCACCAGACCTGATTTTATTAATGATGAAATTGTGGAGCGGCTATTAGCCTATGGTGTCACAACCGTGGAGTTAGGGGTGCAGTCTTTGGCGGATGAGGTGTTGCAGCAAACTTGCCGTGGCCATTCGGCGCAGGATGCGTTCGATGCTCTTGGTGTGCTGCGCAAATATCCGCTTGCCGTCGGGTATCAGTTGATGTTGGGCTTGCCGGGAGATAGTCCGGCCTTAGCCCGTTTAACTTTAGAAAAGACGGTACAGGCTGCCCCGGATTTTGTCCGGATCTATCCTGCCCTTGTTTTGAAGGGGACGACCTTAGCGAAATGGTATCGGGAAAAGAAGTATCAGCCGTGGAGTCTGGAATTGGCTGTGCAAACAGCCGCCGAATGGTTGGGGACTTTTTCTTTTTATGAAATCCCGGTAATCCGGTTGGGGCTGCAAAGTGTGGAGAATTTGGCGCAGGGTAGAGATTTGTTAGCCGGACCATATCATCCGGCTTTCGGTGAGTTAGTGGAAAGTTTCCTCTTTTTGCAGCAGATGGAGATAGGTGTGGAGCAATTGACAAAACGGGAGGACGAGAAATTAAGCCTTTTTGTGCATCCGAAAGCGCAATCAAAGGTCATCGGTCAAAATAGGCGTAATATAATCCACCTTCAACAGAAATACTGTTTTGCAGAGATAAACTTGATTCGGCAGACGGAATTAGCGGAAAATGATATAATAATAAGGACGTCTTTTCAAGCAATTTGGATGAAGCGACAGGAGTTCTTAAAAAAATATCGAATTGAAGATAGAGATTGAGGCAGTTTACCAGAGAGGAATGAAAGATAAAGGTGTATTTGAAAAGGTTGGAGGTTCAAGGGTTCAAATCCTTTGCCGATAAAACTTGTTTAGAATTTAAACCGGGAATCACCCTGGTAGTTGGACCGAATGGGAGCGGAAAATCCAATGTTTCCGACGCGATTCGTTGGGTTTTGGGCGAACAAAGTGTCAAATCCTTGCGGGGAGACAAAATGGAAGATGTGATTTTCGCCGGAAGTGAAAAAAGGCGTTCTCTAGGCTTAGCTGAGGTCTCGATGACGCTGGATAATTCTTCCGGTATTTTCCCGTTGGATTATAATGAGATTACGGTAACGCGCCGTCTTTACCGTTCCGGGGAAAGCGATTATTTGATAAACCGCGTGCCTTGCCGATTGCGTGATATTCATGAATTATTCATGGATACGGGAATTGGGCGCGAGGGTTTTTCGATTATTGGCCAAGGCAAGATTGATGAAGTTCTTTCCGTAAAGTCAGAAGAGAGACGTGGTTTGCTGGAGGAAGCGGCCGGGATTGTGAAATACCGCTATAAAAAAAAGGAAACGGTTAAGAAGCTGGAAGAAACCGAAAATAGCCTTGTACGGTTGATGGATATTATCAGGGAGCTAAACATGCAGGAACGCCCGTTGGCGGAGCAAGCGGAAAAGGCCGCCGCTTACCGCAAGAATAAAACAGAGCTTGACAGCCTCGAAATCGGGATGATTATTGAAGAAACAGCAAACTATGTTCAGCAATTGACCAACGTTCAGGAAAAATCGCGGGATTTGGAAATGTCGTTGACAGAAGTGCGCGCGCATTATCTGCAAGTGCAGACGCGGGAAGAAGAATATAAGCTACAGATGCAGAAAAAAGATGAAGAACTGGCGGCGTATCAGGAAAAAATATACCAGGAAAATGTGGCGCTGGAAAAGCATGAAAGCCAAAAGCAGCTTGTTAAGGCCAGAAAAACGGATTTAATCGTTCGCCAAGAGCAAATCACCAAAGAACAAGAACAATTGCGGCAGGAAATTGCCCGAATACAAGAGGAACTGCGAGCCCATCAAGCCCAGGAAAGTGACTTGCTGAAGCAATTAGCGGCAGGAAAAGAAAAACTACAGCAGTATGAATTGGTGCTGGCCGAAGAAAATCAAAAGGAGCAAGTCGAACGAGAGCAGATTGAGGAATTGCAAAACGAGCATTTTGACCTGTTACAGCAAGAAACGACGGCGCAGAATGAAATTACTGCCTTAAAACAGCGCATGACCCTTTTACAGAAACAACAGGAACAATTCAGTGCCCGGGAAAATCAGATGAAGTCAGAGATTTCCCAGGTCTTAGATAAGCTGGCGACCTTGGAAAAGGAAGCAGAGGATAATAGTTCGTTGCTGCGCACTTTGGAACAAGAATTGGTTGAAAAAGACAAGCAGTATCTAAACGAAAGAGAAAATCTGAATAAACAACAAACGGAAAACCAACGGATAAAAGAGGAAAAGGGCAATTTAGTTTCTCGATATAAAGTGCTTGCGGAGATGGAGAAAGAAGGACAGGGTTATGGGCACGGAGTTCGGGAAATACTGCAAATGAAAGAGAAAGGGCAGTTAAGCGGGATTATCGGGACAGTGGCGCAGATCATTAAAGTTCCTCGTGAATACGAAATCGCCGTAGAAGTAGTCTTAGGCGGTTCGTTACAAAATCTGGTAACAGATAAGGAGCAGTCGGCCAGAGAGGCAATCAATTGGCTAAAAAAGAATAACCGTGGCCGTGTCACCTTTTTGCCCCTTGATACCGTGAAAGGCAACGGAAAAGGAACCGGCAAAGGCGATGGACGGACGAATCAGGAAGGGTTGGTTCCTGGGCAGGGGGTCATTGGCCGGCTTAGTGAGCTGGTTCATTATGATGAGCAGTATCGGGGAATCATGGAGTATTTGTTGGGACGCACCTGGCTTGTGGAGAATTTAGCCTTGGCCGTCCAAATTGGGAAAGAGACCGGCTTCCGTTATCGTTTGGTGACTTTGGATGGAGAAACGGTTAACCCGGGCGGTTCATTGACCGGGGGTAGTAACAAAGTAACCAGCAGCAGTATTCTCGGGCGGAAAAGAAATATTGAAGAATTGCAGCAAAAAATTAAATCCCTGGAAGCTGCTCTGACCGCCGGGGACGAAAAGGAAGCCGAATTGACAGCGGCTGTGCAGGAAGCCAGACGGCAATGGGAAGAAGTGAAAGAGAAGATTCAAGGACTGCGGATGCGCGAAGTGGAAGTAAGTTCTGTCTTGGACCGGTGGCAGGCGGATCGGGGCCGGCAGGAATCGGAAGCAGGGAATTTGCAGACACAGATTAAAGAGAACGTATTAGAAAAAGAGGATATTCTCCAAAGCGTGGAAAAATGCGGGGAAGATAAAAAACAGCTTGCGGAAAAAAGACAGCAATGTCTTGCTCAACTGGAGGAATTGCAGGAAAAAACCCGCATACATCAACAGGAAAAGCTTAAAAGAAATGAAGAGCTAACGCAATTACGGATTGAAGCAGCGACCGCAGAAGCAAAACTGGCCGCATTTCATAAAGAAGAGAACTATCACCGGACTCGTTTGGCCCAATTAGAGCAGGAGCTACAAGAGAAGACCGAGGAAAAGCAGCAGAATGGGGAAAAGGAAACAGAGTACGAACAAGCTATGCACGAGGCGGAAGAGGGAATTGCCAATTCTCTAAAAATCTTACGTGCCTTAGAGGCTGAGTTGGATGACAAAAGAGAAGATAAACAAAATGTGCAGGAACTAATGGGTGGATTGGCCCAAGAAATTAAAAAATATACATATTTATTACATGAAAAAGAAGAGAAGATCCATCAATTGCAGATACAGCAGTCTAAATGGGAATCTGCTCTGGAAGCGACTGAAAGAAGATTGACCGAACAGTATGGGCTCACAATTACCGAGGCGCAAAAAATGGCGATCGTCTTGCCGGACAGCCGTAAAAAAATCATGGAGCGCATCGCTTTCTTAAAGGTAGAGATACAGGAACTGGGGGAAGTTAATCTCGGGGCTATTGAAGAGTACGGCCGCTTGAAAGAGCGACTGGATTTCTTAAATACACAGGTTCAAGATATGTCAGAAGCAAAAGCCCGTCTGGAAGTAGTAATTGGCGAAATGGATCAGATTATGGCCAGAAGATTTAAGGAGACCTTTGAACAAGTCAATGAAGCATTTAAGACAACTTTTGTTTCTTTATTCGGGGGTGGGAGAGCAGAGCTGGTGTTAGAAGATCCGAGTCGGCTTTTAGAAACCGGCGTCGAGATTATGGCCCAGCCTCCAGGTAAGAAAAACCAAAACCTTTCGATCCTCTCAGGTGGGGAAAGGGCTCTAACGGCAATTGCCTTATTAATGGCGATGTTACAGGTTCATCCTAGTCCTTTCTGTGTGTTGGATGAGATTGAATCTAATCTTGATGAGGCTAATGTCAATCGTTTTGCTGATTTACTGCGAGATTTTGCGTGCAAGACTCAGTTTATTGTTATTTCCCATCGGAAAGGGACGATGGAAGCAGCTGATGTCTTATATGGTATTACCATGGAGGAAACGGGGGTTTCCCGGCTTGTCTCCGTAAGGCTGGAGGATGCGCAAAAAGATGCCAGTTAAAAGTTGGGAAGATCATAATGCCAAGGAAGTTTTATTAAATGATTATAAATGTTTTGCGAAGAAAAGGGGGAACTGGTGTGGGCTTTTTGGGGGCGATTTTTCAGAAGGTAGCGGAAGTGGTTTCCGGAAAAGGACAGATCGACGAAGAATTATTTGATGAGTTAGAGGAAACGCTCATTATGGCTGATATTGGAGTAGAAACAGCCGTGCAACTGGTAGAGAAAGTACGTCAGAGGACAAAAGCAGAAAAATTAGGTACAGCTGAGGATTTGCAACGTGTCTTGAAGGAGGAAATAGCTCTTCTCTTGTCGGAAGGCAATCACTCCTTGGAGCTCGTTAAGGGGGAGTTAAATCCCATTTTAGTAGTAGGGGTCAATGGGGTTGGAAAGACGACGACCATTGGCAAGTTAGGTTATCGCTTGAAACAGCAAGGGTATAAAGTTCTGGTTGCGGCTGCGGATACCTTTCGGGCGGCAGCGATTGAGCAGCTAGAGGTTTGGTGCAATAAGAGTGGGTTGGAGCTGATTCATCATCATGAGGGGGCCGATCCTGCTGCGGTAGTTTATGATGCTTTACAAGCGGCTAAATCAAGAAAAGCGGATGTCTTGTTGATTGACACAGCTGGGCGTTTGCAAACAAAAGCAAACCTGATGGAGGAACTAAAAAAAATCAGACGAATCATTGACCGAGAGATAACGGGTGGCCCTAGAGAGGTATTGCTGGTGCTTGATGCCACTACCGGGCAAAATGCTCTTTCGCAGGCACGCTTGTTTTCGGAGGCCACAGGAGTGACTGGAGTAATCTTAACGAAAACAGATGGAACGGCCAAAGGGGGAGTAATCCTCGGGATCCAGAATGAATATAAATTACCGGTGAAGTATCTGGGTGTGGGTGAAAAAATAGATAATTTGGCAGAATTTATTCCGGAAACATTCAGTGCGGCACTTTTGCAGGAGTAATTAAAGAAGGGGGATGGTAGGATTGACCAGAGCTGATCTCGCGGTGATCGGTGGAACAGGAGTATACAAAGCCGATATGCTAACCAATGCCAGAGATGTAGAGATCGAAACGCGTTATGGAAAAGTTAATTTTTTGCTGGGGGTATATGCGGGGCGACAGGTCGCCTTTTTAGCGCGACATGGCAAGGGGCACTCGGTGCCGCCGCATTTGGTGAATTATCGTGCTAATATTCAGGCTTTGAAGGATTTGGGTGTTAAAAAGATTATCGCTACGGCGGCAGTTGGCTCGTTAAATCTCACAATGGCGCCGCAGGATTTCGTTTTGCTTGATCAGTTCCTTGATTTTACCAAAGTAAGAAATTGTACTTTCTTTGATGGAAATTTAGAGGGAGTCCGTCATGTTGATGTAACTGAACCATATTGCCCACAGCTGCGGTCCTTTCTTTACGAAAAAGCCGTTAATCTTGGGATTAAAACTCATCAAGGCGGTTGCTATGTTTGTATGGAAGGACCGCGTTATGAGACCCCTGCGGAAATAAAAATGCTGAAGCTTTTAGGCGGGGATGTGGTAGGAATGACGAATGTACCTGAAGTAGTGTTGGCACGGGAGGCAGGGTTGTGCTACACTACGGTGGCGATGGTGACGAATTATGCGGCGGGGATAGCCCCGACAAAGCTTTCGCATAATGAGGTTGTCGCGGTGATGGCACAACTCAGCGAGAACATTTCCCGCTTGATTATGACGGCTTTGGCCGAGGTGCCTCTTGAGGATGAATGTGATTGTTGCCGTTAAATGGTGAGGATTTTGAACAGCGGGGCTTTTGAATGGTGAGGAGGAAAAGAGAGATGCAAGGTATTTTGATTAAAAACGCACTAATCGTTCCTTTAACTTCAGTGCCGGGCTTGACGCGGGATCAATACTCTTGGTTTAACGGGGATATTATCATCGAAGGAAGTATTATCAAAGCTATCGGGAAGAACTTACCGGAAAAAGAGGGCCTCGAAAAGGCAGCTGCTGATCAGGGTTATACGGTGATTAACGGGGATGGACATTTAGTGCTGCCTGGCTTTGTGAATTGTCATACTCATGCGGCGATGACGATGTTGCGTGGTTATGCCGATGATTTACCATTGATGGCATGGCTTGAGGAAAAAATTTGGCCGCGCGAGGCTTACATGCAGGCTGAAGATATTTATTGGGGCACGCAGTTGGCTGTGTTAGAAATGCTTAAATCAGGGACGACTACCTTTGCTGATATGTATACTATGATGGAAGAAACGGCACAGGTTGTGTTGGAATCGGGAATTCGGGCTTGTTTATCGCGTGGGATGATTGGCATAGGCGAAAATGCCGAACAGGCGATTACGGAAAGTGAGCAGTTGATCCGCACTTGGCATGGACAAGGGGAAGGAAGAATTACTTGCATGTTTGGACCGCATGCTCCCTATACATGTCCTCCCGCGTATTTGCAGAGGGTAATGGGTTTGGCGGATACTTACGGCGTAGGTATGCATATCCATCTCGCGGAAACCCAGCAGGAAATCGCGGAAATCACCCAACATTACGGGCTAAGACCGGTCGAATTACTGGAGTCACTTGGCTTTTTTGAGGGCAGACATGTTTTAGCGGCTCATTGTGTGCATCTCACGGAACAAGAGATGGGGATACTGGCGAATCGTCATGTCGGAATAGCCCATAACCCGGAAAGCAATATGAAGCTGGCTAGTGGAATTGCTCCGGTACCAAAGCTTTTAGCCAAAGGGGCCGTGGTAGGGTTAGGGACTGATGGAGCAGCCAGTAATAATAACCTGGATATGTTGGAGGAAATGAGAACATGTGCCCTTTTGCATAAGGTGGCCACGCTGGATCCTACAGTTTTGCCCGCCGGGGCAGTCTTAGAAATGGCCACGAGGAAAGGGGCAGAGGCCTTAGACTTGCGCCAGATTGGTTCTTTGGCTCCCGGTCAAAAGGCCGATTTATTGCTACTTAATTTAAAGCAGCCTCATTTAACCCCGTTACATGATCCGGTGGCTAATCTTGTTTATGCTGCGCAGTCCACTGATGTGCAAACGGTGATTATTGATGGAAAAATCATCATGAAAGATCGCCAAATGTTGACGATGGATGAGGAAAGAATCTTATTTGAGGCAGGCGAACGCGGGAAGGCGTTAGCGAGTAAGCATTAGAAAATGTATAGAAAAATGTACAAGAAACGAAAAAATACTTGACAATACCATGTAAATCATGACAATATATATTTTGAAAGTATAAATTAGGACTAAGGTCTTGATTTTATTTTTTTTGTTATAAAAATTAGATATTCGAGAGGGTTTTTCGGATAAAAATAGAAAATTAGTAATAGATGCATAAATTAAGGAGAGCTATGTGATGGACATCTATTTTATGCTTTTAGCACTTGTGAATCCAGTTATCTTGCTTTTCGTTTTTGGCTATTTATATTATGAGTACCGTGACCGATTTGTTGGTCTATGGTGTATTAGTGGACTGATTTTAATTACTAAAGTAGGTCTGGATTTTGGCTTATTTTTTATTGGGAACAATGTTAATGTTTCTTCTCCGCTTTTTAGATTAGTTGATTTAGTGTCTCTAGCGGTAGCTGGGTACTTTTTATTACAAGGTTCTTTTAATTTTATAAATAAAGAGTTATCGGTTAACTGGCGGCACTTTTTTATTTTTGGGATTGTTTGGTGCTGCATTGGAACTTTCCTCGAAATGCCCCAGTTATTATCATCGTTATTACCGGCCATTTTTATGGCCATTAGTATTTTTTACACCGGTTTAAACATCTTGGAAAGTGATGAAATTCAAGGTATCGGTAAAACTCTAGGAGGTGGCGCTCTGATTATTTGGAGTGTTCATCTTTCTTTATATCCGTTTACGCGCTATATGCTGCTGTTAGCAACATATGGGTATTTCCTCTCCGCTGTTATATCTTTGGTGGCGGCAATCGCGTTATTAAATATTTATTTTCAGCGTATGAGAAAGGAATTGGAGCAGAGTGAAGCACGTTTCCGTTTATTAGCGGAAAATGCGCAGGACGTGATTTATCGGTTTTCTTTTTGGCCCCAATACGGTTACGATTATATCAGTCCTTCGGTGGAGGTTTTAACGGGCTATCAAGCCGAAGAATTCTATGCGGAACCAGAACTCCTTCATAAAATTACCCAAGCCAGTGATTTGTATCTCTTGGAAGCTTTAAAGAGGCCGGTGGGTCGGGACGGAATCAATATTGTGATGAGAATACAACATAAAAGCAATCATATTGTTTGGATCGAACAACGTTGTGTGCCGATTTATAATGAAGTGGGCCGGGTCATTGCTTATGAAGGAATAGCACGTGATATTTCGGAAAGCAAAAAAGTGGAAAATGAGCTGAAGTATTTAAGTCAACATGATGCTTTAACCGATTTGGGCAATCGCCTCTACTTTGAAGAAGAGATTCGTAATTTAGAAAACGAAGCTTATGAGTCGCTGGGGGTTATCGTTTGCGATATTGATGGACTGAAGATTGTCAATGATACCTTCGGGCATGCGTCCGGTGATTTATTAATAAAAACCGCTGCCAACATTCTTAAAAAAGTCTTAGGGACTGATGGGCGGATTGCCAGAATTGGCGGGGATGAGTTCGCGGTAATACTAATTAACTGTAATGAGGATATGCTGG
>CAZVLC010000004.1:0-17858 GCA_964627885.1 uncultured Peptococcaceae bacterium | reverse complement strand
TCGATTTCTTGCAATCCTAAGTTAACCTTCCAACCGGAGCCCATAATACTTAACATACCTCCGCCGACATTCCCTAAGACCTTAAAAGGAACCTGCCAATTATTTAATTGTTGCAATACCGCATCAAGTTTATCTTTGGGAATGGTAATGATAATCCTTGATTGGGTTTCGCCAAATAAGATACTGCTGGGTCGTAGATTCTCCATTAAGGCAACCTCTGCGCCAATTCTCCCGGCAATACAGCACTCCGCCAGCGCTACCGCCAACCCTCCCTCGGCACAATCATGCGCGGAAACCGCTAAGCCAGACTGGATTAAGGCTAAAGCAGCTTTTTGCACTTGTTTTTCCAATTCCAGATTCAGTTCCGGTGCCCTGCCGGCTTCTAAACCGTGAATAACGCTAAGATAGGTGCTCGCCCCTATTTCATCTTTGTTTTGCCCTAATAATATGATTAAATCATCCGCCTGTTTAAAAGCGCTCGTAGTAACATGCATTAAATCTTTAATTAAGCCAGCCATCCCCACAACAGGCGTAGGATAAATAGCCTCACCCGCCGTTTCATGATCAAAACTCACCTTCTGATCCATAACAGGGGTTTCTAACTCCCGACAAGCATCACTAATCCCACTGACGCTTTCTTTAAGGCGCCAAAAATCCTCCGGGTTATTCGGATTGCCAAAATTGAAACATGCGGTCACCGCTAACGGTTCGGCTCCGACACATACTAAATTACGGGCGGCTTCGGCCGCGGCAATCTGTCCCCCCCGGTAAGGATCCAAATAAACATAACGGGAATTCCCATCAACCGTTAGGGCGATCCCTTTATTAAACCCGACTACTCGCAGAACAGCGGCATCTCCTCCCCGAGGAACCATCGTATCGATGTCCAGCAGATGGTCATACTGATTATATACCCATTCTTTACTGGCAATGGTCGGCGTCCCCAGTAAAGTCAATAAAACCTTGCTATAATCCTCCATTTCCGGTAAGGCGGTTAAATCATAAGACTGCGCCTGCCCCAAGCCTTCCGGTTCGGTTGCTTGCCGTTCATGGTTCGGGCAAAACTCGGTCAAGGCCCGTACAGGGAGATGCGCAACAGTACATGCTCCTTCCTTTACGGTCATAAACCCATCGGCAGTAACCCGCCCGATTACCGCAGCCGTAATCCCCCACTTGTTACAAAGCTCTATTACCTCCGGTTCTTTTCCCGGAGACGAGACCAAAAGCATCCGTTCCTGAGTTTGGGAAAAAATTATCTCTTTCGTCACGTCTATTTCAAGGCCTGTACCGGCCCGAATAGCCAGTTCACAACAGGAACCGATCAAACCGGCTGCTCCTAAATCTTGCATCCCTAGCACAGCCCCGATTTTCGTCAATTCTAAGCAAACATCTATAAGTATTTTCCCCAGGTTGGGATCACTTGCCCCGCCGGTCTCTTCTCTCCCCGTACAAGCGCCAATGAGCATCAACGGATTCCCGGGTTCGCTTGCCTTCGCTCTGCTTAGCTCCTGCTGTTTAAGTAGACCGACACACAGCACATTAACCAGGCAGTTTTCTTCGTAAGACGGATGAAAATAGGTCTGCCCGGCTACCGTGGGTAGCTGTACATTATTCCCATAAGCAGCAATCTCAGCCACAACCTTTGCAAAAGCGGTACGAGTCTGCTTACTCTTCAAAGAACCGAAATACAAAGAATTAAGCAGAGCTACCGGTTGGGCTCCCGTCGTCAAAATTCCCCGAATACTTTCTCCTACTCCGGACGTTGCTTTCATGCGCAACACCACTGCTTGCTCATCGCCAATATCCACCGCGCCGCCGATATGCTCGCCCGGATCTTGAAGTACCCCCAAGATCCCCAATTCTAATTCATTGGGTTCTCTCTGCAAAAAATCCTTAATCTGCATATATTCCTGCTCCGTAAGCCCCATTTCTTGCCAAAGATCATCTTTCAATGCACTCATAACCCCCTTGCTACATCTCCGCAATCATCTTTTGTAGCTTTTCATCCTTGGCCATGACTTCTGCAGCCATTTTTCTCTTATATTCTATTAATTGTTCCCGCAATTTGTTTTCCTTAATGCTTAAAATCTGTACAGCCAACAAAGCGGCGTTCTTTGCTCCGTCAATAGCCACAGTAGCAACCGGAATACCGGAAGGCATTTGCACCATCGCATAAAGAGCATCGACCCCCTGTAAAGCTGTGCCATTAATGGGAACCCCAATCACCGGCAGTGGAGTGGCCGCAGCCAAAACGCCGGGCAGATGGGCAGCCGCTCCCGCTCCGGCTATAATTACCGAGTATCCCTGACCATGAGCATTTCGGGCCAAATCCAACGCCTGTTCCGTGGTGCGGTGCGCTGAAGCCACATGAGCGGAAAAACCCACGCCAAATTCCCGTAAGATTTCTAAGGCTTTTTTCATGATCGGCCAATCAGAGTCACTACCCATAATCACTAATACTTCTCTATCCACAATATTCCCTTCCTTCCGAGCCTACTAGCTATTTACCCTTCTGGCAATATCTGCCGCAATTAGTGTCAATAGAAAAAGGTGAGCATCTCAATTTTTAGATTAAGGCTCACCATGTTGTACATACAACGATTCTAGTTTTATATTAGACTCCTTTACGCTCTCTGTCAAGAAATCCAGGAATATTCATGATACGTTAGTGGTATTCGCCCGCCGCACAAAAACCTTCTGGAGATGTTCTTCCGAATAATTCTCGGTAAACAAGCTGACCACCGGCACAATCGCCAAAGAAAGCAACATCGCCAAAGCGCCGCCGATCGTGACAAAACTTGGCTCAAAACTATGGTACCAAGCAAAGCCCAAACCGGTAAGCAAGCCGCCTAATGCGCCTGCCCACGCCCCCATTTTGGTTGTTCCGGGCCAAAATAAGCCCCAGATGTATGGTCCGAGGAACACGCCAGCCACAGTCCCCCAAGAAAGCGCCATTAATGTTAGAATGATCGCCGGCTTAAAGAGGGCTAAAAGCGCCGAAAGCGCAATAAAAATCAGGCAAAGGCTGCGCATTATCCCCAGTTCTTCTTTTTTCCCCATATCAGGGCTAAAATACCCTTTTAATAAGTCAATCGTAATACTGGAACTGGAAACCAGCACCAATGAAGATAACGTGGACATTGAGGCGGATAAAACCAGGAGCAAAATCAATACTGCCGCCATCTCCGGTAAAGCCGTTTGCAGGATCTGAGGTACAATCAAATCAACTGTGCCTTTGCCTGTATTCGGGTCGATGGGTAACTCCGTGAAATATAAATGACTTACTGTGCCAACCCCGTATGCTCCCAAACCAATAATCAGGCAAAAAACCGTGGAGATAATCGTTGCCGCCTTAACCTTGGCCGTATCCTTAATCGCATAAAACTTCTGGATCATTTGCGGTAAACCCCAAGGCCCCAGACTGGTTAAGAGCACCACCGAAAGTAAGGCCAGACCGTTTTGTCCCGAAGGAAAAACTGCAGTTAAATCAGGGGAGACATTACTTAAGCGCGGGATCACCTGCGAAAAACCGCCAACCACCGGATTGCCAAAAACATAATAAACTAAAACCCCGACACCGAAAAGCATTACCAGCCCCTGAATAAAATCCGTCAAGGCCACCGCCCTGTACCCGCCCATCAAGAGATAAGCAGCAGTAATTATGGTCATGGCCAACAAAGCATAATTATAGTTAATCTGAAATACTTCCTCAAAAACGTAACTTAGTCCCATAAAAACCGAGGCCGAATAAGGAACAAGGAAAACAAAAATTACCAATGCCGCAAAAATCTTCAACTTCCTACTGTCATAACGGGCCTGGAGAAATTCAGGCATCGTCATTGCCCCCAGTTTTTCGGTCATTTCCCTGGTCGGTTTGGCCAGCAGCTTCCAAGCCAGATAACTGCCCACCAAAGCATTACCAAGTGCTACCCATAAGCCGGCTAAACCAAAGCCCCAACCGATTTTTCCTGCGTATCCAACGAAAATTACCGCAGAAAAATAAGTGGTACCATAAGCAAATGCTGACATCCAAGGGCCAATCTTTCTTCCACCCAGGAAGAAATCCCCCAGATTGGTGGTTTTCTTCATTGCCAGAAAACCGCTAATCAACAAAATTGCCACAAAGGTACCTACCATTAAAATCTTCACCATTTTTCTCCCATCCTTCCATTCTACTTTTTTTACCGTTTGTTCCCACCCATCCGGGTTCCTACAAAACCTACTATGCTACAAACCAGAAATATTACTGGTGGACGAAAAGGGGATCGAACCCTCGACCTCCGCGTTGCGAACGCGGCGCTCTCCCAGCTGAGCTATTCGCCCCCACCTGATATACTAAAAATTATACTACGTCTTGCCACTTCAAGCAAGCGAGATTTTGTCGCCGTTGTTATATCCGCCACCGGTGATGTATTTGAAGGCGGCACTTGATAACATTGCGAAAATGCCACAGTCCACTTTTGATGAAATCACCGAAAAATATGTAGAAATGAATGTTGCCCACCCCTTCCGCGAGGGCAACGGCAGAAGTACCCGCATCTGGCTGGACGCTATTCTGAAAAAGGAACTCAGACAGGTCATTGACTGGAGCAAGGTTGGCAAGGATGATTACCTTCTTGCGATGGAGCGCAGCCCCATTAAAGATGTGGAAATCAAGGTGCTATTGAAAGCCACTTTGACGGATAAAATTAATGACCGCAAAGTCTATATGAAAGGCATTGACGCAAGCTATCATTACGAGGGCTACAATGCTTATAAGACGGAAAATATCAGAAAAGAAAAGTAATGGAAAAAAATCCTGCTGAGCCATAAACTCAGCAGGATTTTTGTTAAGTCTTTATTCCCACTCGATCGTTGCCGGTGGCTTGGAGGTAATATCATAGACAACCCGGTTGATCTGCGGTACTTCACTGACAATCCGGCGCGATATCGTATCCAGCAAATCATAGGGCAAGCGTACCCATTCGGCCGTCATGGCATCCTGACTATTAACCACTCTTAGAACAACCGGATAAGCATAAGTCCGTTCTTCTTCCTTCATACCCACTGTCTTCACAGAAGGAAGAACCGCAAAAGACTGCCAAATCGTTTTCTGTAAGCCTGCTTTCTGAATTTCTTCCCGCACGATTGCATCAGCTTCGCGTAATGTATCCAGCTTTTCTTCGGTAATCTCCCCAATAATCCTAACGGCCAACCCGGGGCCGGGGAAAGGCTGACGATCAACCATTTCATCCGCTAACCCGAGCTTTCGGCCTGCCTGGCGCACTTCATCCTTGAAAAGCTCCCGTAACGGCTCCACCAATTGAAAACGCAAATCCTTCGGTAACCCTCCGACATTATGATGTGACTTAATCGTAGCACCGGAACTGGTTTCACTTTCGATCACATCGGGATAAATGGTGCCCTGCACCAAAAAATCGATTTGCCCTAATTTAGCCGCTTCGTCTTCGAAAACACGAATAAACTCCGTGCCAATAATTTTTCTTTTTTGTTCCGGATCTGTAACTCCCGCGACCTTACCTAAAAAACGTTGTCGTGCATCAACATAAACCAGTTTAATATGGTACTTTTCCCTAAATACAGCTTGAACCTGCTCCGGCTCACCTTTCCGCATAAAACCATGATTAACAAAAACACAAGTCAATTGATCGCCGACGGCCCGATGTACCATAATCGCCGCTACGGAAGAATCAACCCCGCCACTGAGCGCACAGAGCACTTTCTTGTCGCCAACCTGCGCCTGAATCGCTTTAATCTGTTCCTCGATAAAGGCCTCCATGGACCACTCTCCCCGGCAATGGCAGGTATGAAAGAGAAAGATCCGCAGCATTTCAATCCCATCCTCCGTTTGTTGCACTTTTTCGCCCAGGGCATAGGTAATGACCGGTATTCCATAAGAAATGCTCAGCACCGGGACTTGCAACTTTTGTAACGACTCGGCAATATCCGGATATCCTTTTTGATACTCCAGTGCCGCATCTCCTGATAAGATTATTCCTTGGGGTTTTTTCGCCTGAATCTTGTCCAAGCTCGCGGTATACGGAAGTATTTCCGAATATACCCCTAGCTC
Organism: uncultured Peptococcaceae bacterium; assembly: GCA_964627885.1. Lineage (GTDB taxonomy): Bacteria > Bacillota > Peptococcia > DRI-13 > DTU073 > UBA3937. The sequence continues at coordinate 11,788 of CAZVLC010000004.1, read as the reverse complement.
CCGGATTTTCTTCACCAGCACCTGATTATTAGGACCCCCAAAATCCAATACTAAAATCATTTCCTGTGCTTTCACCATAACTTCATCACCTTATTATCTTAGATTTTTAATTGATAACACTCCGGTTTTAAAACTCCCACATAAGGAAGATTACGATAAAAACCATTAAAGTCCAGGCCATACCCTACGGCAAATTCATCGGGAATGGTATAACCGAAATAGTCTGGAATCAAATCAACCTTTCTCCGGCTTGGTTTGTCGAGAAAAGTACAGACTTTCAAACTGGCGGGGTTTCGGGACATTAAATTTTCTTTGAGGTAACTCAACGTCAAACCCGTGTCCACAATGTCTTCAACAATCAAAATATCCTTTCCGGCGATATCTCCTTCGAGATCTTTAAGAATACGCACAACCCCTGAGGTGTGTGTTGACCTTCCATAACTGGAGACGGCCATAAAATCAATTTTTAAAGGAGCTTTTATTTCTCTGACTAAATCGGCCAGAAAGACAACTGCTCCTTTTAGAATTCCGATTAGCATTAGATTTTTGCCTTGGTAATCAGCTGAGATTCTTTCTCCTAATTCTCGAACTTTAGCCTCAATCTGTTCTTCCGAAAGTAATATTTTGGCAATTTGGTCCTGCATTATTGAACCCCCTTTCTCAAAAGAAAAGCCTTTCTGACAAGCTTGCGTAGGTTGTTCGCGTTTTCCGCTTTGATTATATCAACCTGCTTTTTCCTTGTCAAGAAACGCCATTATCTAACAATTCTTAATCAACCGGAGGCTTCAATTCAAGAGGAACATGATAATCCGTGAAAGCCGTCTCAATGCTCAGAGTATGATTAGCCATTTCCCGGTGCTCGGCACTGATTCTGACCTGGCGCAAAACGCCTTCCCTTTGATCAACCCACAGAATATAGTTAAAGTCCCGCCAAAAAAGCTGTAGGTATTTATTTTCGCCCTTAGTCATTACCTCATATACGCGGCAGGTCTTTCCCCCGATTTTTTCCTTGCCTGCTTCTCTGACCTCAAAACTCCCCTCGGCGAATTTTAAAACGCTCAAAGGATTTAATTCAGCAATTAACTGTTCAAGCCCGATCCGACTTTCAGCCGGCACAATTACCCATTTTTTAGAGTAAATATCTTTACGGTAAATCTTCTCCCCCAAATGAAAGATTTCCACTTCAGCCTTAATTAAAGGTAAGCTGCCCTGTAAATGAACCCCTTCGATGCTTTTCTCACCGTTTATTTCCGAAATAATCGTTTCATTCCCCGCCAGAGTCCTTTTCGCCGTTACTTTAAAACGGTAATTTTCCGCGTTTAGCGTTTTGGCCAAGCTCTGTATTACCGCTTCGTCAGGGGGCAGCTTCCTTGCCTCTTCAAGAAGATAACAGCCTCCCCCAAAAAGAGCAACGACCGTCACCAGCAGAATCAGCCATTTCCAGATGGTCCTACCAGGATTTAAGATTGACAGAAAGAACACCGGCCTTTGTATCCTCATTTCTTCCACTTCCCTTTTTATCCCTTAAAAACTTGTTACCTCATCTTTACGAAGGGAAGTGCAAAAATATACCACTTTCTTACTCCTGTCTATTTCCCTGCTTCTTCCTTTTGCGTTGCATGATAATAATCCCGCAATTGTTGCTGGACCCGGCCGAAGACCGAATCCCAGGGATAATCTCCGTGTTCGTCGGTCTTTCCGGCAGGAATCCCCGTAAGAATCTCAATGCCTTCCTCTAAGGTTTTCACCGCATAAATATGGAAACGGCCGTCCTTTACTGCTTCAACTACTTCATCATCAAGCATTAAATTAATGACGTTCTGTTCCGGAATAATTACTCCTTGTTGCCCAGTCAACCCTTTGGCTTTACAAACCTGGAAAAATCCCTCTATCTTTTGATTAACACCGCCAATAGGCTGAATAAAACCTTTTTGGTTCACCGAACCGGTTACGGCAATTCCTTGATCAATGGGAACCTGCGCTAAACTTGATAAAAGTGTATACAATTCTGCACTGGAGGCACTGTCACCGTCTACACCGTGATACAATTGTTCAAAACAAATGCTGGCCGAAAAAGAGACTGGAAAGCTCTTGCCGAATTTTTCACCGACGTAACCGCTCAGAATTAAAACACCTTTATCATGAATAGCCCCGCTCATTTTTACTTCTCTTTCAATATTGATAATCCCCTTACGCCCTAAGAAAGTATTTACCGTAATTTTGGTCGGCTTGCCAAAGGCATATTCTCCTGTATCCATCACCGCCAACCCATTAATCTGGCCAATCACTTTTTGTGCGGTGTCAATCAAAATTGATCCCTCGATAATCATCTCGTGCATTTTCTTTTCGTATTTATTCGAGCGATAAGTTTTTTCCCAAATCGCCTTTTTGACATGCTCCGGAGTCACTAATGCGGCATGATCAAGCCCCGCCCAAGTATCCGCCTCATAAATGATTTCCACCAATTCATTAAACCGCGTCGATAGCTTTTCCTGACTATCCGCTAAGCGAGAACTATACTCAACAATTTGTCCTACCGCTTCCTTGGTAAAATGCCGGATATGCTCCTTCTCACAATGGTCACTGATAAAACGAGCCAGCTTATAGACATGCTCTTCGGTACGATCCATTTCCACATCAAAATCAACCATAATTTTGAAAAGCTTACGAAAATCTTCGTCATAATGGTACAACACACTGTATTCATGGTAACTGCCGATCATTATTACTTTGACATTCAAAGGAATGGGTTCCGGCTTTAAAGAAGACGTCGCAATAAGCCCTACCTGATCCCGTAAACTCTCCATCTGGATTTGCTCTGTTTTCAGGCTTCTTTTTAAGGCCTCCCAACAATAAGGATTAGTCAAAACATCTTTACATCTCAGCAATAAGTAACCGCCATTAGCCTGATGAAGGCACCCCGGTTTGATTTTCGTAAAATCAGTGGTCAAAACACCCATCTGATTTTCGTATTCGATCCGCCCGAGCATATTATAATAAGTTGGATTTGCCTCGGAAATTACCGGCGCTCCTATCGTTTTTTCCTGATTGATCAATACATTCACCTGATATTTTTGGAATAAATCCTTGGTAGGAACATCTTTCAACAGTAATAGTTCCAATCCCGACTTCTGCTCTTTTCCTTTAAATTCCTTGCTGTTTTTTAAAAGATCCTTCTGTACTTGCTCTAAATGAGCTATGACTTCCGGATTATCGGCGTATTTATTCGTTAATCCGCTAAACAACTGATTAATATTCTGCCAAACCGTGTTATCCTCTAATTCCTCGATTTCCGTCTCAACTTGCCTTTCAAACTCGCGCAAATTTTTAAAAGCATCCAGAATCAGGTAGTTTAATTTTTTAGAGTTAACCTCGATCTGTTCATTTACCTCCGGATTGAGATTTTCATACTCCTCTTCCTCCATCGGTTTACCTTCCCCGTTTAAGGGAATAGTCACTAAGCCTTTGTCGGAAGATTTTAAAGCAAATCCCAGTTCCTTCGCGGTCTTATTAATATAGTTTTGCACATCATTCTGTTGATTCTGTATTCTTTGCAATAAAACCGTTTTCGCTTTTTGATGATCATCAGCTTCTAAGATTCTGGGGATCTCTATTTTTACCAGCGAAATAATTTCATCAATGTCCTTGGCAAATTCCCCTGCTTTACTCGCTGGAAAAGAGACAGCTTTCGGCTGATCCGGATTGTCGAAATTATAAAGGTAGCACCAGTCTAAAGGCTTTTCCCCTTCGGCCGCCACTTTATTGACTAAAGACTTGGCGTAACTGTTTCGGCCCGTACCGGTCACCCCGGCAATAAAAATATTATAACCTTCTTTATTTATTTTTAAGCCAAATTCCAAAGCCCTTACGGCCCGCTCTTGTCCGATGATTCCTTCTAAAGGTAAAATATCTGCCGTCGACGTAAAAGGAAAAACACTGCAGTCACAAGTTTTCCGCAATTGTTCAGCCTTAACCTTCCAATTATCCATTAATCAATATTCTCCTCCCCCTAAACAATATCTCTTTTCCCCAAACTATATCCCTATTTTCTTCTACAAAATTATGCTATTCCCTTCATGAATGAGCATGTTTTTTTCTCAATTTCAAAATTTCTTGCTCAGACTGAAATATAATATATTATTATAAAAAATAATTAAAATATAGCAGGATTTTATCATTTAATTCGCGAAATTTATAATCGTATGTAGAAAAAGAGGTGAATTGTCGACAGATGGATATTGCAACTACATTAGGACTATTTATTGCGGTAGGGGGATGTTTATTCGGCTATATGGAAGAAGGAGGCGCCATCTTAGGCTTACTCAGTCTTTCTTCTGCCTCTATTGTGCTCGGGGCAACTATTGGAGCTACATTTATCTCTCTACCCATGAAGTTGATTAAGGAAATACCGAAGCTTGTAAAAATTGTATTCTTTGAAAAACGTATTGATTACACGGAACTAATTGAAAAAATCACCGAATTAGCCGGTATCGCCCGTAAAGAAGGTATTTTGGCCTTGGAATCGTCTACAAAAGAAATGGGTAATAAATTTATGGCCAACGGACTTACGATGGTTATTGACGGTATGGATAAGGAATCTATTCAAAGTATCATGGAAGTAGAAATTAATGCGATTGCGACCAGACATGCCAGACGCGCAAAAATTTTCGAGGTAGCCGGTGGATACTGTCCCACAATGGGTATTTTGGGTACTGTCATGAGTATGATTTCCATATTGAAAGACTTAAGTGAGCCCGGCTCTTTAGGCCCCAAGATTGCCATGGCTTTTACCGCTACATTATATGGTGTCGGCTTTGCTAACATACTCTTCTTACCAATGGCTGAAAAGCTGAAAAATAGGTCACAGGACGAAATGATTGCCTTAGAAATGACCATGGAAGGTATTCTCTCTATTCAAGCGGGAGAAAGCCCTAAGATTATTAAAGAAAAACTTCTGGTCTTTACCAATGAGGCAAAACAGGCGGCTACGGAGGATAAGAATAATGGCCAAGAAGAAAAATCACCAAGCTGAACATGGAAGTGCGGAGCGCTGGTTAGTTTCATACGCTGACTTTATGACCCTCCTCTTCATCCTTTTCATCATTCTCTTTTCCTTCAGTCAAGTTGATGCGAAAAAATATCAAGAAGTAGCAGCTTCTTTGGCCGCCGAATTTTCGGGAGAAGGAATCCTCCCCGGTGGTGGAAACCCCGCGATGAAAATGCCTGGCAAAGGCCCTAATGACGGGGACGGAAATGGAGAAGAAAAATTAACGGCTGCAGAGATCGAACAAAAAGCTTTTGCGGAACTGGCTGACGAAATTGAAGAATATGCCACAAAAAAAGGAATAAAATCAAATATTAATTTACGCTATGATGAACGCGGTTTGTATATTTCGATTACCGGTACTGTACTTTATCAGGATGCCAGCGCCATTTTAACACTGGAAGCAAAAGAATTTATCAAAGTAATTTCCAAACAACTAAAAGCTCTGCCAAATCACATCCGCGTAGAGGGACACACGGACAACAGGCCGATTATTTCACATGAATTCCCATCAAACTGGGAGCTTTCAGCCGCTCGCTCGGTTAATCTGGTTCGTTATTTTATCGAAGAACTATCTTTTGACCCAACACGACTTTCAGTGGCCGGCTATGGAGAATACCGACCTGTTGCTTCCAATGACACCGTCGAAGGGCAGAACCAAAACAGAAGAGTTGAGATTATTATCCTAAAAACTGAAGAAGCCTTTCAATAAAAAAGCACACAAAAGAGCACGCCTTCGGCTAAGGAAAACCGAAATAGCGTGCTTTTTCTTATGCCAGCCTAATTACATCCGGGGGCGACTAGGTGTAGAAATGTCTGATAAGGCTCGTTCGGAAGCATGGTCAAAATGATTGTTTACGGCCATATCCCCTAAAGCGACGAAACCAACCAACTTTTTGTTTTCTACTACAGGTAAACGACGTATCTGTAAATCCCCCATAAGATCAAGAGCAGACTCTACTTCCATATCTGTCTTACCTACAACTAATTTGTCAGTCATTATTTCCCGACACTTCGTCCTATGCGGGTCTTTATCCTCACAAACGACCCGCAACACGATATCGCGGTCGGTAACAATCCCCTCTACATCCAAATTTTCCATACAAATAGGAACGGAACCAATATTTTTATCTTTCATAATCTGGGCAGCATCATAAATAGATGTATCGGGGGATACCGCGATCACGTCGTTCGTCATAATCTCTTTAAGTTTCATATGCAACCTCCTTCTTAATATCTATTATATTTTTCTTTCTTTATATAGGATATCCCAATTTAGAAAATAAATTAAAAAGAAAAAGAGGCTTTCCTAAAGTTCAGTGAACTAATGGAAAGCCTCTAAATTATTAATGATAGGTTCTACATCATGCCGCCCATGCCGCCCATCCCGCCCATGCCGGGAGGCATTGCACCTGCTTTATTTTCTTCCGGTTTGTCAGCAACAAGACATTCCGTCGTCAACAGCATTGCAGCAATAGATGCGGCATTTTGTAAGGCGCTGCGTGTTACCTTCGCAGGATCAACAATTCCTGCTTCAATCATATTTTCATATACACCTTTGAGGGCGTTAAAACCTAACCCTGGCTTGCCGGCATTCTTCACTTTTTCCACGACAACCGACCCTTCTTCTCCGGCGTTATAAGCAATTTGTTTAATGGGTTCTTCCAGTGCTTTCTTCACAATATTAATCCCGGTCATTTCATCATCGATATCGGAAGTCACTTTGTTTAACGCAACAAGGCTCTCAATAAAGGCTGTTCCGCCACCTGCCACAATCCCTTCTTCAACCGCGGCACGAGTTGCTGCTAAAGCATCTTCAATCCGATGTTTCTTTTCTTTTAATTCTACTTCGGTAGCTGCCCCAACCTGAATAACCGCTACACCACCGGATAACTTCGCCAAGCGTTCTTGGAGTTTCTCTTTATCAAAATCAGAAGTAGTGTCTTCCAGGATTTTCCGAATCTGCGCCACCCGACTGTTAATGGCTTGCTTTTCGCCACGTCCCTCCACGATGGTTGTTTCTTCTTTGCTCACTTTTACCTTCGCGGCTTGCCCGAGCATCTCGATCGTGGTGTTTTCCAGTTTCAGACCAAGATCTTCCGTAATAACCTGACCGCCGGTAAGAATAGCAATATCCTCCAGCATCGCTTTCCGGCGATCGCCAAATCCCGGTGCTTTCACAGCTACGCAGGTGAAGGTTCCCCGCAGTTTATTCAGCACTAAGGTGGCAAGGGCTTCACCCTCAATATCTTCGGCAATGATCAATAACGGTTTGCCCGACTGCACAACTTTTTCGAGTACCGGCAATAAATCTTGAATAACCGTAATCTTCTTATCTGTAATCAGAATATATGGATCCGAAAGGTCAGCTTCCATTTTGTCGGAATCAGTAACCATATAAGGGGATATGTACCCTCTGTCAAACTGCATTCCTTCCACGACTTCAAGCGTGGTCCCCATGCTTTGGGATTCTTCTACGGTGATGACTCCGTCATTACCGACAGTTTCCATGGCCTCAGCAATAAGATCACCTATTTCGGTATCAGCCGCAGAAATAGAGGCGACTTGGGCAATAGCGGCTTTTGATTCCACCGGTTTAGCAATCTTTTGAATTTCTTCTACCGTAGTTTTTACCGCTTTTTCAATCCCTTTCTTCAGGATCATCGGATTAGCCCCGGCTGCAACGTTCTTCAATCCTTCGCGGATAATAGCCTGAGCAAGTAACGTAGCGGTAGTAGTTCCGTCACCGGCTACATCATTTGTTTTTGTAGGTACTTCCTTCACTAACTGTGCGCCCATATTTTCATAAGGATCTTCTAATTCTATTTCTCTCGCAATGGTCACACCATCATTAGTAATAGTCGGTGTCCCAAACTTGCGATCTAAAACGACATTACGTCCTTTAGGCCCTAAAGTTACTTTTACGGCATTTGCTAAAGCGTTAACGCCTTTTTCCAAACCTTTTCTGGCTTCTTCACCAAAGGAAATATCTTTTGCCATTATCTTTTTCCCTCCTGATTTTTTGTTTTTTTCCGAATTAGCAATTTGCGTTAAGCAAAATCATTACGTTTTGCTTAGATAACCGCATGAATATCTCTTTCATTGAGAATTAAGACTTCCTCATCTTCCAGCTTTACTTCGGTACCGGCATATTTCGAGAAGATAATTTTGTCCCCCACTTTTACTTCCAGAGGTACCTTTTGCCCGTTTTCTAAAGTCCTACCGGAACCTACTGCTAACACTTCACCCTGTTGCGGTTTTTCTTTCGCGGCCGTATCCGGAAGGACAATCCCACCTTTCGTCTTTTCTTCCTGAGCTAATGGTTTCACAACAACTCTGTCGCCAAGAGGCCTGATATTCATCAATACTACCTCCTTAAATAGATTATTTTTTATTTTGTTAGCACTCAATCTTGTCGAGTGCTAATATACAATATTAATAATAGTCATGGCGCCTGGAGAAGGCAACTTCCAAATATAGCCGTAATTTTTTATCTGCGGCGGTATTAACAATTTTACTTTAAATATCTCTTTCTCGCTCCATTTCCCATCAATAATTTGGCACTGCAAGAGAATTTACCCTTATCCCCTACTTAATATATCTCCACTCAAATCTTTCTTTATACACAGCAAAAGAACTTTTAAATGATAATTCTTTGAATTGCATTTCCTAAGGACGACAATAGTTTATGTCATTTTTCCGGCGAATACGCTATAATAAAAATTAAACGTAAGTCCTTATACTTTTGTTGTTTTAGAGGAAGGGGTCTTTCTATGTTAATTACTAAAAAAGAACTCCGCACAGATATGTTGGAAAAACGTCGAAATTTATCCTGGCAGGATGTACAAATCAAAAGCTATCAAATCAATGAAACCCTTCTCGCGCATCCTTCTTTCTCTTGCGCTAAAATAATTCTTCTTTATCTTCCCATTAAAAAAGAACCTAACAGTCTACCAATCATTAAAAATGCCTGGAAACAAGAAAAACAGGTGCTTGTACCGGTCACCTTGCCAAAAGAAAAGTCCTTACTGCTTTCGCGTTTGGACAGCCTCAAGGAACTTAGCGAAGGATATCATGGTATCCCGGAGCCAAAGCAAAGTTGTATCCGCCCGGTCAATCCTCTCTCCGTAGATTTATGCCTGCTCCCGGGGGTCGCCTTTGATCAAAGCGGCTATCGTCTGGGTTACGGGGGCGGTTACTTTGATCGTTTTCTACCTACCCTCCGTCCGGATTGCCTAAAAATAGCGCTAGCTTATGATTTTCAGCTTGTGGATTCTCTGGAGCACTTTTCACACGATATTCCTGTAGATATCATTATTACCGAATCTACAGTTTATAAGTGCAAATTATAGCCAATAGCTATAAAATATTGCCCGGCCAGGGATTATTCCTTGAGCCGGGCTTACTTTTTCTCTGCTCTTGCACCATGGCAACAGGCATTATGGCAGCAGATGATTATTTTTTACTTTTCAGTTTTACGACGATTTCTACTTCACAGGTAGAATCCAAGGGCAAGCTATTTACGCCTACGGCACTTCTAGCGTGCGCCCCTTTATCGCCAAATAATTTTCCAAACAGTTCGGAAGCCCCATTTACTACTTGCGGCTGAGAGGTAAAATCCGGAGCGGAGTTTACAAAGCCCACAACTTTCACAATTTGCTCTATTTGGTCAAGATCACCGATTAAACTTTTCACAACTCCCAAACAATTGAGTGCGCAGATTTTTGCCGCTTCATAAGCCTTATCAGCGGAAACATCAAGGCCAACTTTTCCTTTATACTTTACTTCACCATTTACTAAGGGAATTTGTCCCGAAGTATAAATAAAATCCCCAATCTTCACCCCCGGGACGTATGCTGCAACAGGCATAGGTGCCTCCGGAATGCTTAAACCTAATTCTTTTAATTTCTTTTCCAAATCAGACATAGTCAAAACCACACCTTTCTTCAATAAGCTTTGCTCAATTTCTTAACTATAATATTACCACAAAGATTCTTCCTTAAGTTTTAGCCAATGCTGTTTTTCTTTATTCATTTATTTCCTAGCTACTTCCAGGCGATAGAACATATGTGCAACTATCCACAGAATCCACAGGTTTATCCACAGGCTTAGCCGTTAAACCTCGCCATTTCTCCCCTGCTACCCACATTATCCACAAATAATGTTCCTTTTTTTACTCGTTTTTTGTCCACATCCCGGAGTCCAATTACACCGCATTTGAGCCACGTTACACACAATATACACAATTTTTTCATCCACATAGGACCACCAAAAAATAAGGCGCCGACAAGAATGTCGACGCACATTTGCCTATTACAGTCCCACTTCTTTTTTCGCTTCAGAGGAAGAGACATATGCGGCCACGTTTGCCTCTGCCCCGCTTTCCTCCTTAGCCTTCTGTTCTCCCAGAAATCCTTCACTAACCACTACTTCGCCATTCGGTTCCACAGATTGCCCAGCTGTTTCAGCCAACTGACCATTTTCTTCAACGGTCTTCACTTCACTTAAACGAATCTTTTCGATACGGTGGCCATCCATCGCCCAAACTGTCAGTTCCAAACCGGCAATCTCAACTTTATCTCCTTCTACCGGTACACGGTCTAATAGAGAAAAGACTAAGCCACCAACCGTGTCCGCTTCTTCATATTGCAAATCGGTATTTAAATACTCGTTTAATTCCTCAATGCGCATCCCGCCATTAATTTCTATCAGATTTTCATCCAGGTATTGTACTAAGGGCTCCTCACTATCATGTTCATCCTGAATGTCTCCCATAATCTCTTCAATTAAATCTTCCAAGGTGACCAGTCCTGCCGTTCCACCGTACTCATCCAGGACAATCGCCATATGAATCTTTTCTTTTTTCATACTCATAAAAAGCTCAGAGATTTTTTTAGTTTCCGGCACGAAAATCGTTTGCCGCACGTATTGTTCCGGATAAAAATCTTGTTTTTCCTCAGGAGAAAGAAAAATCAGGTCTTTAATGTGCACAACTCCCAAAATATTATCAATAATCCCATCGTAAACCGGGATGCGGGAAAATTGTTCTTCTTTGACTACCCTCATCAAATCCCCATAAGAAGTAGTTTTTTCAAGCGCGGTAATATCCGGACGCGGCGTCATTACATCCTTAACGACCATATCGGCAAACTCAAAAACGCCGTGTAACATCTTCTTCTCTACTTGGTCTATTGATTCGTGTTCTTGTCCGGATGCAACCATGTCAATTATCTCCGCTTCCGTTAGACCATTGTCCGATTTTTCCTCCACTTTTACCTTTAATAATTTGCCTAAAGCTTTCCCCGGCAATTCAAAACACCGCATCAAAGGAGTAAAGAGAAATTTCACCGCAATAATAATTCGGCTGAAAGCAAGACTAATTTGGGTCGGGTATTTCTTTCCCAAAACCTCCGGCATACTTTTGCCAAAAAAGAGAAACACAATTAACAAGGCTACCGTATCAAGTGTAACCGTAAACCATCCGCCGCTATATGCTGTTTTTAAAACCAGCAAAGTTCCTAACGCGGCAGCCCCCATACTGAAAATCAGTCGGCCAAAATACAAAGAATCAAATACCCTTTTAGGCGTTTCCAGTATACTGTTGACTAAAATAACTCTAGGATCAATTTCATTTTCCGGCTGCCTAAGACGCACTTTCTTTAACGCCCTCAGCGCATACTCCCAAGTCGCCAGAAAACCTGTCAACAGAATAAAAATTGCGAGAACAAATAAAAACTGCTTACT
>CAZVLC010000003.1:0-21044 GCA_964627885.1 uncultured Peptococcaceae bacterium | reverse complement strand
ATCGCAGGCGAAAGTGTATGCCCGATCGGATTGCCTAAAACAGCATAAATCTGGGTAGTCCCATCGACAAAGCTCATCATAGACCACTCCTCAATTTTTCCAGCATCGTCCAAAAGCCGGGGAAAGAAACATCCACACATTCGGCTCCTTCCAGAACAGTCTTCCCTTGCGCACCAAGTGCCGCCACCGCCAACGCCATGGCAATCCGATGATCGCCAAAACTTCGGCAGTTAGCTCCCTGCAATGTATGACCCCCCTGAATCCGCAACCCGTCCGGTAACTCCTCGACCCGCCCCCCCAAACGAGTTAAGCCTTCACCAATGGTGGCTAAGCGATTGCTTTCCTTTACTGTTAGTTCTGCGGCGTCATGAATTTCCGTCACTCCCTCCGCAAAAAGCGCCGCCACTGCCAGAATCGGTATTTCATCTATTAAACGAGGAATCATTGCTCCCCCGAGCGTAATCCCCCGTAACCGACTGCTTTCCACTTCAATTGTGCCAATTAATTCCCCGGCAATTTTCTGCTGTGCGGTAATTCGGATCTTTGCCCCCATCGCTTGCAATGCTTCAATCAGCCCATCGCGCGTAGGATTCAATCCTACTGCCTCCATGATCAACTTCCCGTGAGGTACAACTAACGCCGCAACTATGAAAAAGGCCGCTGAAGAAAGGTCACCGGGCACTACCACCCGTTGCGCTTGTAAAGTAGGGAAACCCTTTATCGCGATTTGTTCTCCCAAACCTTGCCGCACAATATTAAACTTGGCCCCAAAAGCCTCCAGCATTAATTCCGTATGGTTACGAGATAAAGCCGCTTCACCGATTGTTGTCCACCCCGGAGCAAACAGACCGGCCAACAAAAGAGCCGATTTTACCTGCGCACTGGCTACCGGCATTTGATAATTGATGGCGTGTAAGTTCCCGCCCGTAATCGCTAAAGGAGCCATCGTCCCCCCACAGCGACCGACAATCTGCGCCCCCATCCCTCGTAAAGGAACCATTACCCTATCCATGGGCCGCCGACGCAGGGACCCATCACCACTCAGGAACGAGGTGAACGATTGACCGGCTAAAATACCGCAAAGTAGCCGCAAGGTCGTCCCGGAATTACCGGCGTCTAAAACCTCCTCTGGTTCCCGTAGACCATTTAGGCCTTTACCCTCAAGCAAAACCTTCCCCCAGACAGCCTCGGCGCATTCCGAAAGTTCCTGCAGCTGCACGGACACACCCAACGCACGTAGGCACTGTAAAGTATGTAAACAATCCGCCGAAGCCAGAAACCCTTCGATTTCCGTAGTCCCTTCCGCTAAAGCACCCAGTAAGGCCGCCCGATGAGAAATCGATTTGTCCCCGGGAACACGCATTACTCCTCTTAACTCTTTAGCTGGTGAAATCTCTATATTCAACCGGCTCCACCCCTCTTCTCTGTTTACTCATCCAATTTGCTTCAACACAAACGTTTTTCTTGATCCTTTGCTACCAATAATACTCTACTACCCTTGTCGTTCAATCAGCCTTCCCTACCGGGTAACCCTTCGCTGTTAGGACTTGCGCCGCTAAATCTCGAGCCTCCTTGCTGCCAAAAGCCAACCTGAGCGTGCCCGCCTGTTCATCTCGCACCGGTCGAATTTCAATATCGCTGATATTGATGCTTTTTTCCTGAAGTGCCGCTGTTAATTCCGCTAGGACACCCGGCTGGTCAGGTACGGTTACGGTCAATTCAAAGAATTGCGGTAAAATCCCTTTCAATCCAGCCGGAACCTTTTCCCGCCAACACCTGGACCTTTCCAATAATTCCACCAAGTGCGCCCCGTCTTCTGCGGCTATAGCTGCCTCATATTCCGCCAAGACCTGCCGAAATTCCCCCAATAAAGGTAAAACCGCTTGTCTGTTCTGCCGTAAGATATCGCACCACATCCCGCTTTGACTGCCGGCAATGCGTGTGGTATCCCGGAAGCCGCCTGCCGCTAGAGGAAAATAACCGCCTTCCTTCTCATCCAGTCGGCCGACCGTTCTTACCAGGGCACTGGACAGTACATGCGGCAAATGACTAATTGCCGCTACCTTCCGATCATGCTCGACAGGCGAAAGCAACATTATTTTGGCCCCAAGCTGTTCCAAAAGACCGCTGACTGCCTCAACCGTTTCGACCGTTGTGCGCGTCGTCGGAGTTAAAAGATACACCGCATTCTCCAACAGCTCCGCGTGAGCCTCCTTAATTCCCGCCTTCTCGGAACCAGCCAGCGGGTGTCCCCCTAAAAAAGCGACACCCTGTGGCAAGCGTCTCTCCATCTCTGCCACAATTTGCGCTTTGGTACTGCCCATATCCGTCACAATCATCCCGGCGGACAAATAAGGACACAGCTGCGCCACCAACTCACCCATTTCGGATACAGGCGTAGCTATGAAAATAACCTCAGCACCGATAATTCCCTCCTCCAGCCGTACCGAACCGGTATCAACTGCCCCCAGCCTCACCGCTGTCCGCACTGACTCCGGATGATGATCAATCCCCCGCACCACCAGATTAGGAATTTTCTTTTTTAGGGCTAAACCCAGGGAGCCCCCAATCAACCCCAGGCCGATGATCGTAATATTTTTTGGTTGCTTCATACTCCTAAAAACCCCGCCCTAAAGGGTACGCCCCATTACTTCGGCAATTTTTTGAGATGCTTTAAGAATATTGCACAGTCTTTCCGGCTTAATGCTTTGGGGGCCGTCGCAAATCGCCTCACTGGGCCGGGTATGTACTTCTAAAATTAAGCCGTCCGCTCCTGCCGCTACCGCAGCCCGGGCCATCGGTTCGACTAACTGCCATTTACCCGTGCCATGACTAGGATCAACAATAACAGGCAAATGCGTAAGCTGCTTCAAAACAGGCACCGCCGCAAGATCCAGCACATTACGGGAATATGTATCATCAAAGGAACGAATCCCCCGTTCACATAATATCACCTGATGATTACCGCTGAGCATAATGTATTCTGCCGCCATCAGCCATTCGTCAATCGTCGCCGCCAAACCCCGTTTCAACAAGACCGGTTTGTTCGTCGTTGCTACTTCCTTCAAAAGGGGAAAGTTTTGCATATTCCTGGCCCCGATTTGCAAGATATCGGCATAACGGGCAACTACCCCTACCTTCCGCGTATCCATTACTTCCGTAACAATAGATAAGCCGGTTTTTTCCCGGGCTTCGGCCAGAAATTCCAACCCTTTCTCTTCCATCCCCTGAAAAGCATACGGAGAAGTCCTAGGCTTAAAAGCCCCACCGCGCAAGATCTTGGCGCCACTTTCCTTCACCATAAAGGCGATCTCCAAAAGCTGTTCCCGGCTTTCCACCGCACAAGGTCCGGCCATTACCTGCAACTGCGGCCCGCCGATCGTAAGATCCCCCAGTTTGATTACCGTGTTTTCGACGTGGAATTCCCGCCCGGCCAACTTATATGGAGCTAAGATTGGGATCACCTTTTCCACCCCATCCATAGCCTCCAAGGCCATATTGACATTATCAGTTTTTTCGCCCACGGCGCCGATTAATGTTTTTTCTACTCCTCTGGATTCATGAATTTGATAGCCATTCCGTTGCAGCTTTTCCACTACCTTTTGGACGGCTTTTTCCCCCGCACCGGTTTTCATCACAATAATCATTTTTCCCATTCTCCTCTCATTTTTCCTTTTCGGTCACCATGGCTGGAAAAGAGAATTGAAAAAAGGCACCAAGAAGATAGGGGTGCCTTCAATACTGCATTCTTCTTCCTACCATTCTACCATACTATTACCTGAAATATCCTTCTGTCCACATACTAATTCCGAATCAACCATTCTACCGTTTTACTATTTCCGTTTTACTATTTTGTCTTTTCAGCTATTTTGCTTCAACTCGTGTTATTTCGTGATTCTATTTTCTTGCTGTTTATTTGTTTGTCCATTCCTAAATTATTTCTATATTATTGCGGCGAACTTTCGAAATACAATATTCCTCTTTTCAGACCTAAATCCCTTCTATGTATCTTCCCACTATTATTTTTTTCTTTTTCCCGTTATTACCTGGTTCTCATTTTTTCTTTTTCCCATTATTACTTCTTTTCTACCGTCATTACCCGCTCCAGCGAATTCCCCTGCTCAATTATAAGCCACAATTTATCCCAAACCAACCGGCTGGAATGCGGTGAGGCTAAATGAGCAGCCGCCTCCTTCATCCTGGCTATCCTGACTTTGTCTTCCCAAAGAACCTGTAACTCCGGAATTAAGAAATCGAGTTTCTTAATCTTCACCGCTGCTCCCCGGTTCAAAAGATAATCCGTGTTGCGATCTTCCTGCCCGGGCAAAGATGAATAAATCACCAAAGGTTTACCCATTGCCAAAACCTCTGCGATGGTGACGCCGCCCGGTTTAGAAATTACTAAATCACAAGCCGCAATTACCGTAGCCATATCCTCAATATATCCAAAGACGCGCAAACGGGGATTATTCCATTTATGCAGCGTCTCATAAAGCCGTTTATTCTTACCGGCAACCACAACCACCTCATAATTTTCATTGTGAAGAATCTGTTTCGTAATCGACTCAATTCTCCCTAATCCTAAGCCACCGCCCATAATGAGGACAACCGGATTCCCGGTAAATTGCAGCTTCCTCTTAGCGGATCTACTGTCAATTTGCTGTCCAAACTGCATTCTGATCGGAATTCCGACCGGCCATACTTTCTCTGCCTTTATTCCCCCCTGTAAAAGCGCATAATTCAAATCTGCCGAAGGGGTAAAAAACAGGTCCACCCCTTGACTAAGCCAAATAGGGTGAATATCAAAATCGGTAATCGCGGCGGCAAGAGGTGCTTTAATACGCCCCTTCAACTTCATAGCGCCCAACAAACCGGCCGGAAAAGCATGCGAGCAGATAATAACCTGGGGATCAAATTCGTTGATCAATTGGGCCATTTTTGGAGAAAGAATCTTGGCGGAAAGCTGACTTAAGTCAACTCGTTTTTCGCCGCCCTCCGACTGGTTGTATAAAAACCCCCAAACCCTTGGTGTAAGTTTAATAGTTTCCATATAGCTATTGACAACTACTTTATTCAATATACTATTGATGTACCGAAATGTATCGATGATTTTCACTTCTGAGCCGGGTATCTCCGCTAATAGCCGTTCGGCTAAAGCATACGCTACCGAATCGTGCCCAGCCCCAATCGAAACAGAAAAAATCAAGACCCTAATCGGCTTTTTCCTAATCATCATTTCTTTCCCTTCTACTCACTCTTACTTCTTTTAAATCATGTTCTTCAATCACATCACTATCTTTACCTTTATTATGCGTATCTAAAAGTTCGTTATTTTTATGTTTGTATATAATCTATTAATGCTATTATATCTTTATCCTCACGAAATGGAAATAATTAAATTTTTTCGCTTTATGCTATCCAAAAATTATAAAGTCGCGCTTTGACAAAAAAAGACCACTGCTTTTAATTATTAAGGCAATGGTCTTGTAAATTTTTCATTCATCAACAATAGTAGAGTTATTATTATTCACCGTAATATTAAACGGCTGCAATAGTATTTTCCCCATGCCATAAACCAACTTTTCGTAGGAATCGCCGGTTTTCTTAAGCATTCTGTCTCGGCATGCGGTATCTTCCCGAAAAGTATAAGCAAATCTGCTTTTCGTGAAGTGTTTGGTATTTATTTCTATCACTTTATTCTTGAATTTAGTAAAATTAAAAGATGAAAGCTTAAATTTACTACTGAGCTTAAATGCCCCTAATGCTGTATTGGGCAGGCCTTGTAACATGAACAATCCCAAGATAAACGCAGTAATAGCTTTCGTCCTGAACTTTTTTCTCAATTTATTAACACCTCTATCCGTCTATTTTGATCTGTATATAATATGTGATATTATTCCATAATTGGCAATGAAAACTTCAAACAGCCAGCACCTACCGCCCAAAAAAGACCTCAGCCCGCTATTTGCGAATTGAGGTCTTTTTTAAGTCTATTCCTTGATAATCGCCGCTAAGTTTACTACAGCTTCGCGTTTGATGATGGTTTTCCCGTGTTCCTCAAAAAAGGCTTCATCTACCGGAATCCACTCACCATATTCGCCCAAAACTGCCGCAACTTCCTCAATCCCCAGAGGTAATGTGTTTACAGCTAAATAATACTCATCAAGATATTTGTATAAGGCACTCTCTTCCAGTAAATCAGGGTCAAGTCGATGGCACGCCTGCATGCAAGTCTCTAAATCGGGAAAATTCCAGACCTGTCCTGTTCCTCTTTCAAAACAGGTTTCTTCATCGTCTTCTTCCTCTTCATCATGCTGCGTAAAGGTGAAAAGATTGGCGTTTTCCGTTCCCCGGGAACGAACCTTGGTCATAATGACCGCAATACTATCTACAGATAACGGATATGCTTCTACCATGAGCTGGGAATCCTCTTCTATCTGAAAACCACATTCATGGTATGCCATCTCGAGCAAATCCTGAAACAACTCCTGGGCTTTAGGGCCTATGGGCATAAACTCCCATTTCTTGAAATCGCGATCCTCTAAATCCTGGTTAGTAATAATAATCTGTACTTTGTCTTCGTTAATCTTTTTAATTTTCATAAGCCCACCTCCTCTATCTCCTCTGGGTTGGAGGTAACGTAACACCATTATAAATTATCGAAAATAATTGTCAAGGGGCGAGCCCTTACTTATAGTATTCGCTTCGTTTCCCGAAAAACCCTTTCGCCAAAAAATAAAAAAGTAATTAAACGGTCATCCAATTTTATACTTCTTCAATAGCCTCGGTTGGGCAGCTTTCCAAAGCTTCCTTTACCTCATCCTCCATCTCCGTCGGTACATCATCCTCCACTGCCACGGCCTTCCCATTGTCATCCCAGTCATAAACCTCTGGCGCTGTACTCACACATGCACCGCAGCCAATACAAAGCTCAGAATCGACTTTTACTCTCATCAATAATCCCACCTTTCTATAATCTACCTTAGAAGGATTACCCATGAATAATCATTTTATACGTTAGTACCTGCGTTAGTGTTCAAATCTTCTGCACAAGTTTGGAAATCTCCGACCAGGTCTCCGCTTTTTCATAACCTCTGCGCCATGCTCCTAAACCGGCTAACCGATACTTTTTCAGCAATTCAATCCGCTTTTCCAGGGAAACACGATCCTCGAGCCACATTTTATATGTTACCCCTGCCTCTTGCACTTCCGCATAATTCTGCCCTCTTTTTTCGTCAAAGGTAACTGTGGCCCCTTTTTCTTTCAGCCATTTTTCGGCCGCCGTTAAGGAATACGCTCTCGACTGCACCTTTTTACTCCCGTCCGCCGCGACCGTTTCCGTCCAAACGCGCGTATAAAAAGGGATCCCCAAAACTAATTTATCCGCCGGTACCTCCTGTAACATTTTTTGCAGTCCCTGTTCCACCCAGGGCAACGAAGAAACAGAACCGGCCACCGAGCTGCCTCCGCCGTATTCATCATAACCCATCACAATTAGATAATCCGCCGCCTCAGCCAGTTGCTGGCGATCATAACACATGGACCAAGTCTCGCTCTGCGAATGAAAAGTCACATCAATCGTCAAAACCCGTCCCTTTTCATGTAATAAAGGGGCTAACTCCCGGACAAAAGCCGCAAACGGCTCCTTATCCTGTAAATACATATTCTCGAAATCCAGATTAATACCATCCAACTGATAAAGCTCAACATAGCTTAAAATCTGCTTAATTGCCTTAACCCTTAAGGCGGCACTGCCTAAGAACCCCTGCGTCAAATCTTTATCGAAGTCATTAGAAAACAAGCCCCAGACTTGTTGTCCCTTACTATGCGCCCAGTCAACCAGTTTTTTATCCGCCCTATTCAAGACCAGCCCGTTTTGTTGCAACACAAACCAGGTCGGGGAGATAACCTCTACCCCCGGGAGCTCCCCGATTTGGGCGGGACTGGCCGTAGCCTGTCCCACATACTCCCATGTGAGAATAATCGGCCTGCCCAAAGGATTCCAAGGCTGATAAACCTTATTTTCGGCTTCCTCCTGAATTTTAATCCCGGCCAACGCTACATCCTTTTTCGCTATGTAACCTGCCTCGCCTGCTTCATTTTCAACCCAATACCAGCCTTGCTGTTCCCGCACAATCCTGACTTCTTCCTGTTTGTTTACTTCCACAACCCAGGCGGCTCGTCTCCCGGGAGCAACCCGCAGCTTGGCTTTCTGCAGTGTCTTGCCCATCTGCACCGGTCCCAGTCTACTGTAAATACTAGCCCGGTTCTTCCCCTGATTCACCAGAAGCTCTAAATGGTAAATATCCTGCAAAGGTTCCACCGCTAAATAAGCCTGCCCCTCTTTCTCCAAAACCGGATAAGTAAATTCATACGGTTCCAAATTCAATAAACCTTCCTTTATCCCGAACGGAAAATGAAAAACATTTTCCCTGGTGGTTATAATCACCGTCTGTCCCGTCTCATCCTGCCTGACTGCTTTATCCAGATGTTTCTGCACAAAACTAAGCGGCAGATAAAGCATTTCTTCGGCAAAAAATCCTTTTTCCTCGGCCGGGAGCCCCATAAAATAGAGCTCAACTTCCTGGGTGGCCGGTTGAGACGCCTGAAAAAACCCGGGCAGATAATAAAGCAATCCCGCCAGGAGAAAAACTAGCACCAGCGTAGTAAACAGCTTCGCACCACTAAATAGCGGCAGCTTTGGCGTTCTCTGTCTCCGGCTTAAAGGTGTAATCGACATAAAATCTTCCCCTTCGTCATAAAAAGCTTTCTCTTATCATACCAATTTCCTGCTTTTTAGGGAAGAGTTCAATAAATGGGAAGGAACGTTCCCTCTCACGAGAACGTTCCTTGTGTTTACCAAGTATCTTAGTACGCATCTACCCCATATTCGCCGCTATGCCGCAATCACCAATTACCTGCATTTGCCGCTATACTACAATCATTGGGCGTCTTTTTTCGCTACACGCCGTTGACAATACAAGAAAATGGGGAAAGGTATGATAATCCAGCCAAGACTCTTAATTAAGCTGTTTTTGGCGCGGTTAACCTGTCTGGCTTTTTCTTCGGCAACCACATTATTATATCTCGCTTGTAATTCTTCCTCAGAGTATTTTGCGTTTTCCTGTACTTCTCCTTCAGCGGTTGGCTTATCATATTTATTTTCCATTATATTTTTATAGTCATCAAAGGATTGATAATGCGGTGTTGGTGAAACAATATCCGCTACCGCCTTAAAAACAGCCACACTACCACCGATTGTCATCATTAAAGTGACAAACAGCACTAAATAAGTATAAATGTGCTTAATCATCTCTTCCTCATCCCCCTCCTTTACCGAGCTACCTTTAGCCACCGCGGCGATTACAAATACTATTACTAACAGAAATATTGCCAGCACTCCTACGATCGAAAACAGTTTCCTCACCTCCCTTATTAATTTACGCTACACTTACGAATATAATATCATACTTTTCCCCCTTTTCATTATGATAAATTAACCTTCTTTGGGCAGATTATAGGTAAAACTGCTCTGTGAGGGGGAGCCTTTTGATGCCACGCCTTATGCTCCGCTGTCGATTAAAATATATCCTTTTTCTGCTGATTTGCTTATTTATGCTAAATCCGCAAAAGATATGGGCTGCCACGAATGATGTGCCTGCTGAGCAGTTAATTACCGTACTAATTCCCGGCCTCTCTCTCCATGATCTCCCCCACTGTCCAACTCTCCTGCGCCTGTCCCGGGAAGGAGCCATCGGTCTCCTCAATACGCAAAACGAGGGCCCCCGGAGAATCAGCGCCGCTTATCTTTCAATGGCGACCGGGAAAAGAGCTGCTTGTACTGAAGAGGCCGCTCGCGCCTGGCAGAGCAGCGAAAAAGTGCAGGAGCTAACGGCCGCTGATTTTTTTCAAAGATACACCGGATATACCGCACGTGCTGAATACACTGGATACATCGAAAACACCGGACAGGCTGAATATCCCAGATACACCGGGGACCCCCCGCCTCAATATGCAGAAAGCTTACCGCATAAAGCTTCGGCGGGAACGAATACATCTCCGAGAACAGTGTATCTTCCCTTTTTGCAGCTATTACAGAATTGCAATCCTCCTGAAATCCGCCCCGGGCTGCTTGGCGAAACTCTGGAACGTCACAAGATTCCCTTACTCTTCATCGGAAATCATGACCTCCCTGAAAAGGCCTCCCGGCCCGGAGCTCTGTTAGCCATGAATGAAAAAGGCATTGTCTCAAACGGTATTGTTGACCGGCGTACCTACACCGCTAGTCCCTTTTCACCTACGATCTACACCACCAACTATGCCTATCTTTATGCAGAGGCTGAACGTTTTCTTGAGAAAAATGAACAAGGCCTGGTTCTCCTGGACTTAGGCGATCTCGTCAGGCTTGATACGCTTGCAACGGTCATATCCCCCACCGTATATGCCGAAAGCCGCCAGAAACTCCTCACGGCCTTAGACTCCTTTTTAGCTTTGCTACAGCAATTAAGCAACACAAGGAAACTTACGCTCCTCATTATTGCCCCTTACCCGGCAAAAGAGGAAATCACCACCGGAAATACCCTCACCCCCGTATGCTATTACCGACCAAATATGCCCGGAAACCAGCTGTTGCTTTCCGCCAGTACCAAAAGAAATGGCTTGCTCACCAATCTGGACATCGGCCCGACTATCTTAGCACACTGGAGAATTGCTTCGACGTCCCTTTTTTCCGGCAACCCCCTTACCACTGTTTCCTGCGCAGACCCCATAACTTATTTAAACAAACAACTAACCATTTTTCAGGTCAACCACACGCAGCGCCCTCTCCTCATTAAAGGATATGTCCTCCTGCTGATTATTTTGGTTCTATTCATCCTTCTCCTGCTTTTATGTGGTAAAAACACCGCCAGATTATATCAGATTCTCAGCACTCTCCTGCTCAGTGTTACTTCCATCCCTCTGCTTTTGCTGTTACTACCTTTATTTCCCTCTAACCATCTTGCCTTCCGGATTATCGCCCTGCTGACCGGAGTCGCTGTGGTTCACTGGTTCTTGCACCGCAAATACTCTATCTTGCCTCATTTAACGTTCCTTTATCTGCTTACAGCACTGGCCATCAGTACCGACCTGCTCCTCGGGGCTCCCCTCATGAAAAACTCTATCTTGGGCTACGACCCCATCAGTGGCGCCCGCTATTACGGGGTCGGCAACGAATACCTGGGCGTATTGTTCGGCTCCTCTGTGGTTGGTTTGACCCTTCTTTTAGAGATGGCCAAAGAAAAAAGAGGCGAACGCCTCTCGAAAAAACTAATCCCTCTTCTTGGGATATGTGCTCTTTTCCTTATAATCTTGGTCGCGGCTCCGCAATGGGGAACAAATGTTGGCGGCGCCATCACCTTTCTGATCAGCTATCTTCTCCTTTTCGCCTTCCTCTTCCGGCATAAGCTTTCCTTCCGCCTTCTAATTACCGCCGGGGTAACCACTGCCCTCTTCCTGCTTCTTCTTTTTGCCTGGGATCTGCACAGACCAATTGAAGCCCAATCACACATCGGACAAACCGCCCGTCTCATCAAAACCGAAGGGGCCGCTTCGCTCCTCCCGATTTTTGTCCGTAAAATAAGCATGAACCTCAAGCTAATCCGCTATTCCCTCTGGAGTCGGGTCTTCCTCACTTTTTTAGCTGCCCTGGCGCTAGTCCTTCATAAACCCCCCGGACTGCTCCAAAAGCTGTTTGGCCAATACCACTACCTTCAGACGGGCTTTTATACCGGGCTAATTGGCAGCTTCATCATTCTGGCAGTGAATGACTCCGGCATCGTGGCGGCAGGAACATCGATGCTTTTTATCGCCCCAACCCTGCTTTACCTCGTCTCACACTATCCTAAACCAGCTTAAATCTATCACCCTATGCTCGCGAAATAACGCCTCTAAACCCTATCCAGCAACTCTCTCCATTTTTTCACGTAGTCACCTGTGGCCCACTGGTTTAGAATGATTTGTTCGTCTTCGGCCACCGGTATGCTTAAATGAGGTTTCTCAATTCCGTCTAAGGGATTTGCAAAAATTAAAAGTGTATCCGGGGTGAGAACCGCTAACATATCCTTATTAGGCGAGGAAACAGCATCCTTGGCATCCGGAATTTTTTGCTTGATAGTACCCCAAGCTAGGCACAAGCTATCATGGGAAATAAGCCCTTCAGGGACCTTAACATCCGTGCTAATAAACTTGATTAGATCTTTTCCTTGACTTCCATTACCTTGGTGGAAGGTTTCCATGTACAAAGGTACCTCGATTTGCCACTTCCCATCGAGTCTTTTTAACGTTAAATTTTCCAGATCCAGATACTGCCCTTTGGAGAATTGCTCCCCTAAAACTACCGGTTTCCTATATTTTTCGGCCAAACCTGCCAACTTTTCCTGTTCAGCTTTATCTAGTAAGTCATACAGTTTGGGGCAAACCTTGCGGCGGCTATCCAAATCTTTTAAATTTCCTAACTCGTAAAGTTTAATATCAAAACTACTCTTCTTAAAACTTCCCCCGCCGGTCTGATAATTATAACCTACTACACTGGCCTTTTTACTCCTTTTTAAAGAATACATTTTTACTATATAGATACCTTTTGGAGCGGATATTCCCCGGTAAGAGGATTTCTCTCCTGCTTCCGATAATCCGCATAGACCAAACATTGTTCGGAATATAAATAGGCATAACCGCGCCGCACACCCTTTTGCGATCGCGTCGCTTCATTGTTTTCCAATTGGCATATAACGCTTTTCAAGGCCGGATCCATGACGCGTAGGACCGCCGGAAGTCGCCCGGAAGAATTGGTAGCTAAGCGGTCACAAACCATGACGTCGCGTAAAACGATCCTGTCAACTCCACTTTGTTCGCTAAAATACGCAAAGGCAAGAGTAGTATAATCATCCAGCGAAATTCTTTCAAGCGCTTTAGTGGCGGCATATTCTCCAAAACGGCTGAACAAGACAAACGGCGTTACCCCTGTTTGTTGCAGCAAATATGCCAAAGTTCGCCGGAAACGGCCGCTGTTAAAAAGACGCTCCAAAGCATCTTCCGTATCATGCAAACGGACAAGCTCCCCGGCGGATAACCAAGGAGTCTCCCGAACTTCATATGGCGGCTGTGCTTCATCATACCCACAGGGAAATTTGGCGGGTTCTTCACGCATCGGCGCGCCGTGCAGCAGCTTTAAAAACCCCAACTGCAACATCTGCGGTTGGAGCGCATAGGCCGTATTAAAGCTTTCGGCAAAACCGGATAGATCCTCAAAGGGCAGACCGGCAATCAAATCAATATGGATATGCATATTCGCATTAGCCACCAGACGCTGAATGTTCTTTTGCAAGCGTTCCACATCAGTTCGGCGATTAATAGCGGCAAGTGTTTGCGCGTTAAAACTTTGGAGCCCGATTTCCAGCTGAATCACCCCGACAGGTGCTGTGGCAAGTAGTTTGAGCATGGCTTCGTCAAGAAGATCACCGGCTATTTCAAAATGAAAACAAACCCCAGAAGGAATTGTCCCACCGCATTTTTCGATTATGAAACTAAACAATTCTGCCGCTCTCTGGCGATTGCAGTTAAACGTGCGGTCAACCAGCTTCACAGTTTGCGTCCCGCTGTTGGCCAGTAACAATAACTCCTTCTCAGCTCTGTCCAAATCAAAAAAACGCACACTGCCGCAACGACCCGAAAGACAAAAAGCACAGGAATACGGGCAGCCTCGGCTGGTTTCCAAATAGGCAATGCGCCCTTTTAACGCGGCAAAATAGGCTGCACTGTAGGGGCTAGGGGGAATTTCCTCGGGAGTATATGGGGGCACAACGATGATTTCTTCCCCTTGGCGAAAGCAAACCCCGGGAATATTTCGCAACCTTTGGAACCCATGTTCATCTTGACCCTCTTGGGATTCACCTGTCACCGGCTCTTCTTGCTCTTGTCTTTTTGAGTCGTAGAAAATTTTCTGCAGCAAAAGAGCAAATGGTTTTTCCCCTTCCCCGGAAACAACATATTGCGCCACCGGCTCCTCACGCAGAATTTCTGCGGCATTGTAGCTTACCTCCGGTCCCCCTAAAACAATGGCCGCATTCGGTAATTTACTTTTGACAAGTCGTAGTAATTTTCGCGTGGCGGTAATATTCCAGATATAACAACAAAACCCGATTACTTGCGGGTTTTTAGCGAAAATTCGGGCGGCAACTTCCTCAAGAGGCTCATTAATCGTCCCTTCTACAACCTTCGCAGTAATCCCCTCTTCATGGCAGTATGTAGCCACCCCTGCCGCTAAACACCACGGGGCTAAAGAAGAATGAATATATTGTGAATTTAAAGCACAGATCACCGCGCTAAAAGGTTTAGTCTGGCCATTACTGAGCATAACTCGCACAAACTTCCTTTCCCCCGCCTTCTTCCAGTCAGCTATCCGAACGGAATACCGGAACGAGCAGGCTTCCTTTGCCTCTCTCTTTCCAGCTCCAAATATGTCAGTCCGTTTACAAGTATGTTAGTCGGCTCCAAATATGTTACTCCGGGGTCTTAAATATGTTGGTTCAGATGTAAATATATTAGTCGTCCGAGATCGTAAATATGTTGGCCTGCTCCGTTCCTTTGAGGAGTTCAGCTTTACAGACTTTCGAAATCGCCTAGATACTGCAAAGGGGCGGACACGATGTCCGCTCCAACCCGAGTCAGCACACGGACGTGCTGTCGAGGGTGGTTTGCTAATACATTAACCGTTCATCATGATAAACATACACATTCATCAATAGCCCTAAAGCAAGCATATTCGCCAGCAAAGAACTACCCCCATAGCTGACAAAAGAAAGCGGAATTCCGGTAATAGGCATTAACCCGATAGTCATTCCCACATTCTGCATCACATGAAAAGTAAACATTGAAATTACTCCCACCGCAATCAAAGCGCCATAAGGATCCTTAGCGTGGCGGGCAATCCTAATCCCTCTGAAAATCAAGATAAAGAATAATAACAACAAAATAACGGCCCCAATAAAACCAAGTTCCTCCGCCAGCACACAGAAAATGAAGTCCGTCCACTGTTCCGGCAGAAAATTATTGACATTCTGGGACCCCATGCCTAATCCTTTTCCCCAAAGTCCTCCCGAACCAACCGCTATTTGCGACTGAATCACATTCCACCCCGCATATTGCGGGTCAACCATCGGATCAATAAAAGCAATCAGCCGATTTAATTGGTAAGTTTTCAGCGGCAGCCACCAGCCCCAAGTATAATGGCCAAAAACAGCTAAACTGATTGTCCCGATGCCGCCCCCAAGCAATAAAGATAGCAACAGAGGAGACGCCCCGGCCGCCAGTAACATCCCAAACATAATCGCAACATAAACTAAGCCTGTACCCAGATCAGGTTGCAGTAAAATCAGCCCCAAAGGAACTCCCACATAAAGAAAAACCGGAATTAAATCCTTTATTGTGTTTAATTTACCGATCCGAGGCACAAGAAATTGACTCAACCCCAAAATTAATAAGATTTTCACAATTTCCGCCGGCTGCAATTTAAACGGTCCAATCGGGATCCACGCTTGGGCTCCATTGGTCTCTTTCCCGAAAACTAATGTGGCAACTAAAAGCAAAATATTTAAGGCGAAGATTGGCAAACCGAACTTTGATAATTTACTATAATCAATCAGCAGGACACAGCAAAAGGCCCCTAAACCCACAACGGCCCAGAGTGCCTGTCGCATCACAAAATTTATTTCATATTTGGCGCTGGCGGTTACCGTCGCGCTCTGCAAAACAAAGAAGCTCATCACTAAGATGAGCGCTACTGCCCCCAAAAGAGTATAATCAAGGCTTTTGGCAATTCTAGAGAGACGCATAGCTTTCTTCACCTCGTTCCCGCTATACTCTCATTATAACCCGAGCTAAACAGATTCCCAAGGGTATTATTTTCCCAGTATGTAAATTTAAAATCTTACCCCTCGTTGATTTTTATTCATGCCAAGGACCGGGATACTGGCAATCAAAGCAATCGATTGATCATCAGAATCAAGTTTAACCCTTGTTCCCCGCCGATCGATATCCATATAATTCGAAATGACATCCAGCATATCTTCCTTTAAGGCATCCAGCATCTGCGGGGAAATACTGGCTCGATCATGTACCAAGACTAAACGTAGTCTCTCTTTTGCAATGTTTTTACTATTAGAAGGCTTATTTCGGCCTAATCCTAATATTCTTTCTAATAAATCCATGCCACTACCTCCTTTACCTTACGCCTTAATTCCAAAGAATTTTTTAATCTTGCTTAGTATACCATCATCAGCATCCAACTCGATTAAAGGTATATCTTCCCCGGTAATCCGTTTAGAGATATTCCGATAAGCTTGTCCGGCAATTGATTTCATGTCCAAAACGGCGGGCTCACCTCTGTTGGTCGAAACAACGATACATTCATCCTCCGGCACAACTCCCAGAAGCCCGATCGCTAAAATGTCAATCATATCGTCAATATCCATCATATCGCCTTTTTTGACCATGTTGGGACGCAGACGGTTAACGACCAATTCAGGGTTACGCAACTCGGCTGCTTCCAAAAGACCAATAATGCGGTCGGCATCACGAACGGCGGATATCTCCGGAGTTGTCACCACAATAGCTCTTTCCGCCCCGGCCGTAGCATTCTTAAATCCCATTTCAATCCCTGCCGGGCAGTCGATAATGACGTAGTCAAACTCTTCTTTTAAATTAGCACATAATTCTTTCATCTGTTCAGGTTTTACGGCTGTTTTGTCCTTTGTTTGCGCTGCCGGTAAAAGGCTTAAATTCTCAAACCTTTTGTCTTTGATTAAAGCCTGTTTTAGGCGGCAATTTCCTTGCGTTACATCTACCAAGTCATATACTATCCGGTTTTCGAGCCCCATTACTACGTCTAAATTTCTTAACCCGATATCAGTATCAATCATCACGACTTTTTTGCCCATCGAGGCTAATCCGGTGCTAATATTTGCCGTTGTGGTAGTTTTCCCAACTCCGCCTTTACCTGAAGTAATGACTATTACTTCTCCCATACTTAATTCCCCCCAATAACATCATAATATTTTTTGAAATCGATACCCTCACAAACAATACTTCCATCAACTATTTTGGCTATTTCCG
Source organism: uncultured Peptococcaceae bacterium (assembly GCA_964627885.1). GTDB lineage: Bacteria > Bacillota > Peptococcia > DRI-13 > DTU073 > UBA3937. The sequence continues at coordinate 3,896 of CAZVLC010000003.1, read as the reverse complement.
GCCCTTGCGGTTCTTCATCAGGAGGACGAGTAATACTATTTGCTATACGCAATTGGGTAGGCTGAAGCCGGAACGACATGACCCAAGCCTGCTCATCGCCGGTAGATCCGGCGTGGGCAATACCTCTTAAGTATCCCAAAACCATAATGAAACCCGTTGCGATTATTTCTGCTCCTGGGTTAACATCACCAAAGACAAGGACATTACCGTCAAATGAAACCTTCTGCCCGGAGCGCAGATTCCTCTTGATAATCAAGACTGGCTTAGGATTAAGATATTCTGTCTCCGAAATGGCCTGTGTTTGGACTTTTTCCGCATCACTCTTCTTCCCCTTATCATGCTCCCTACCTAGACTTTTCAACGAAAGGGAAAACTCATCCTCAGCTTCGGTACGAAGGCATCTTACGGTAAGTCCGCCATCTTGCAGCACCTGCCACAAAATCCCCACCTGCTCAGCTTGTAAAATGCGCGTGCCTGTATCAACCAAGACACTGGCCCCTTTAAAGAATTGTCGGTTCTCTCCCTTTAGGAGCGTTTTTATTTCAGTAATAATATCATTCCATGAACCTCTATCACTACAAATAAGCTGTAATCCTTCTTTATTACCCTTCACTGAAATTAAACTGTTCATGAATTGTCTTGATCCTCCCAAGCTCATTCTCTATTACACGAACCCTTAATTATTGTTCGCTATTAAAAGCATAAATCCCTGCCATTTCCAAAAAAAATCTACTCCAATTCTATTCTCACTTTATTATCAGCTGGAACTGCGAATATACTAATAAAACCGCATTTTACTCAATTGGAGTCTCCTCTATATTTTCTCCCGGGGTATTCTCTTCCGGCGAAGTCTCTTCCGGGGTGTTGCCAATAGGAGGCGTCGTCTCTTCTGGGGTATGCGTATCGGCATTTTCCGGCTCACTCTGCCGAACTGCTGTCGTACTCGGCTGAGTTTGCACCGTTTGCTCTTTATTCAACCCGAAATATTCCTCAAATACCGCCTTGGCCACATACCCAGCGGACCCACCGCCACTATAACCATGCTCCACCACTCCGGCAAAGGCAATCTGCGGGTCATCAGCCGGCGCAAACGCAATAAAGATCCCGTCATAATCCTTATTCTTTACATATCCCACACGGCCAGGCTGGGCCGTACCCGTTTTAGCGGCCACCGGAATGTCCGCAGGAAACCGGCTAAAAAGAAAATAAGCCGTTCCCCCAGGGGAACCCACCGCTCGCATGGCTTTTCGGGTTTCTTCCAATACTTCAGCCGGAACTGTCGATTCCATTGCCAGTTCCGGTCCAAATTCCTCCACTACTATACCGTTACTATCGATGATTTTCTCAACAATATATGGTTCATAACGCTTCCCGCCGCTGGCAATCGTCGCTGCATAATTTGCCAACTGAATAATCGTATACTGATTATACCCCTGCCCAATACTGGTGTTAAAGGTATCATAGTCATGCCATTGAGCATAAGCAAATAATTGGTCCCGACGTTGCTGCTCGAGCAACTGTTTTTTGCCCTTTAATTCTTTTTCCAGTTGTTTCTTCTCTTTTGCATCGACCACCGCTTTTATTTTTGCCGCATATTCCTTTTCCGCATTTTCTATTTTCTCATTAATTTGGTTGTTGATTTTCTCACTTTGCTTACTATATTCCGTTTTCTGCCATTCTAAATCAGGGAGCAGCCCGGCACTTTCAAAAGGTAAATCTATCCCCGTCCGTTCTCCCAAGCCAAATTCGCGCCCAACCTTACCGATCTGGGCAATCCCGGCCCTTCTCCCCATTTCCTGAAAATAAACATTACAGGATTTAGCCATCGCGCTATAAAAATTGACCCTGCCATGCACCCCGCTACACTTGATATAGGGAGGGAGCCAATATCTGCCTGTACAAACTACTGTATCAAGCGGTGTAGCCTTCCCTGACTCAAGTACGGCCATCCCGACAATCGGTTTAAAGGTTGAACCGGGGATATAATTACCCTGGATTACCCTGTTCCTAAGCGCCGGGGGCTCATTGTTAAAATAATAGTCAGCCTGTTCCTGACTAAGAGATTTCCCGTTAAAATCCTCCGGATTAAGTCCCGGCCGGCTAACCATCGCCAGTACCCGCCCCGTTTTCACATCAAGCAAAACCCCGCCTCCGGCTTTCGCTTTGGGATATTTTTTCTGCAAACTAGTCAACGTCTCATCAAAAGCCGTTTCCATGGCTTGCTGTAATTTTAAGTCAAGCGTCAAAACCAACTTATCTCCGGGTACGGAAGGAATACTCCTTACCTCTCTCACCGGCCGATTATAAGCATTGACCTCCACCTGATTGAATCCTTTTTGTCCGCATAAATACGACTCATAATACTTCTCCAGCCCGGTTTTACCTACAAGATCATTGATCCCATAGTTCTCAAAACCCGGCTGTTCTAATTCTTCTTTAATCGAATGAACATAGCCCAGTAAATGTCCCGCTAGGCTGCCGTATAAATAACTCCGCTGCGGATGCGTATCAATACTCACTCCGGGAAGCTCATTACGCCTTTCCTCAATTGCCGTGACTAATTCAATCGATACATCTCGCTTGATCACAATGGGCTCAAACAAGCGGTTTTTCCCTTTTAATAATTCCTTGACACTCTCGAAAGTAATTTCCGGGTCATTAATTATCTCCACCAGCCTGCGAATTAGCTGGTCAGTATCCTGATCTTTAAAGCCAAGATAATTTAGCGAAATATTAAATACCGGTCTATTCGTAACCAGTACTTGCCCATTTCGGTCGACAATCTCCCCTCTGCTGGCCTCTTCAGGAATCCAGCGCATCGTGTTGTTCACCGCTTTGTTTTGGTAGATTTGGGTCTCGATGATTTGCAACCAGGCCAATCTCAGCAAAAGCGCAGCAAAAATCGCGACTACAACACCCAAATATAGATTTAATGTTCGCTTCATTAGAAAAGCGGTTTTCTGCGCCTCCATGAAAAAAGTCACCTTCCTTAAAAGGTCTGTTGCTGTTGCTCCAACTGCTTTGTGACCCAATTATAAAAACCGAAATACAAAAACGGCACCAAACAGGTATTATAAATTGCCGCCGGCAAAACCTTCCAAAATAACAAACTCCAACTCCAATTCAAGCCAGCGATGTTTCCTAACACCAAAAAAACCGTCCCGTGAAAAAGACTCCCTAAAAACAAAGAAAACACAGGCACAAAAAGATTATCCCGAAAAGTGCCCTGCATAAACCAACCCCAAAGAAAAGCCGTAAGTGCTTTGGCTAAGGCATTCATTCCCCAGAAGCCACCGATAAAAAAGTCCTCCAGCCAACCTAAGAAAAAGGCAAAGACTGTTCCTTTCAGCGGCCCTTTAAAAATGCTATTAAAAATCACCAATAATAACAACAAGTCGGGCTTAACCCCAGCAATGGTTAAATGAGTAAAAACCGTTGATTGAAGCAATATTCCGCCTAAACCTAATAAAAACAGGATTAAATAATACATTTAATCTCGCTCCCGCCCTTTGTTTAGTTCTGATCTGTGACTGTCTCTTCAGGCAGCCCCGGCTCTACCGATTCTTCAGGCAGTTTAACCTCTTTAATGATAAAGGCCTCCTCCAGCCGGTCGAAGTCCACAAATGGCTTGATTTTGGCCGTCTTGGTTAAGCCTTGCGGTTCCAGTTGCACTTCAATGACTTTGCCGATCCGAATTCCTCCCGGATATACCCCGCCTAAGCCTGAAGTGACTACCGTTTGATTAGGCTCAATGGGGACATCGTGCGGAAGATGAATCATTTCTAAATACTGTGAATTATCTACTCCATTGCTCAAGATTACGATCGGCAAATCTACTGGCTGATGGGATATCGCTTAATGTCGATCAGAATAGGCTGATCCTCACTCAAGGTTTC
>CAZVLC010000002.1:0-25153 GCA_964627885.1 uncultured Peptococcaceae bacterium | reverse complement strand
GGCTCCCAACAAAGCAAATCAAAGATCATTTTTTCCGTTTTATTGATCTCGCTGATTTTGGCTTTTTGCTTATTATATACATCTGTCTGATAATCATATCCTAACTCTTCCAAAATATCCTGCGGATAAATCACCAGTTTTGCACCTTGTTGAATCAATCTTAAAGAACCGATACTATTCGGGCTTGTCACCACTCCCGGTAACGCAAAAACTTCCTTCCCCTGTTCCAGTGCCAAATCACATGTAATGAGGGACCCGCTCCTGGCCTTTGCCTCCACCACAAATACCCCTAAACTCAAACCGCTGATAATTCTGTTACGAATCGGAAAATGATAATTGAGTGGTTTTGTCCCAGGTGGATATTCACTAATCGCGAGACCTTCAACACAAATGCGACGATAAAGGCGAATATTCTCGCGCGGATAAGGCTCATCAAGTCCGGCTCCCAGCACAGCGATGGTACTTCCCGCTCCCTCCATAGCCCCTTCATGAGCGGCCGCATCAATACCACGCGCTAATCCGCTCACCACAGTTAAACCGTTTTTACTTAATTCTGCCGAAAACAGTTTAGCTTGTTGGATCCCATATGTGCTGGCTTGCCGCGACCCAACAACAGCAAGACAATTTTTCTGTAATAATGAAATCTCACCACAATAATAAAGAATACAAGGAACATTAGAAATTTGCAATAAAAATAATGGGAAATCTTTATCCAACCTCGTAATATATTTAATTCCTTTGGCTAAATATTCTGTCTCCAAACGGTCCGGAATAATTGTCTTCTTTAATTGTCTATAATTCTCACTTAGTTTATCAGATAAACCCATTTCATGAGAAAAATCTGCCGCATCCCATGCCGCCTGAAACGAACCGTAATATTGCTTTATTTTCTCAAAATAGTGATTAAGATTAATCCCGAATATTCTGCGCAAAGCTAAAATATACTTACAATCTTTCTCCAAAAAAATCACACACCTTGATCAATCTTCTCTTTCTTATTTTAACTATCTTCCCAAAAAACACAAGAAAAGAGATAGTTTTTTCTGCTATCCCTTTTCACTTATTTTTTTTTTGCTTTATTTAACCCCGGCAACGGAAATTATTTCTCCGGGTTTTAAGACAACTCCTTGTAAGCCTATTTCTTCTAATCGTTTGGTATAGACATAAGGATTTTGCTTAATCAAAGGAAAAGTATCATAATGTATCGGTATGGTAACTCTCGCCTGCAGCATCTTCGCTGCCTCAAGGGCATCTTCCGGACCCATGCCATAATTATCACCAATCGGTAATAAAGCATAATCAAGCTGATTGCGTTCAGCAATTAGCTTCATGTCTCCAAAAAGACCGGTATCTCCCGCATGATAAATCATTATTCCCTGGATTTCAATAAGATAACCACATGGTGACCCGGTATAAATAACCTCATTACCTTGAATAATTGCTGAACTATGCCAGGCAGGCGTCATTTTCAACTTGCCAAACGGGAACATCCTTGCTCCACCGATCTGCATGGGAGCAACTTGCGCCCCTTTCATTTTGCAAAAATGAGCTAACTCATTAGGGGCAATAATAGGAGCCTTTGTCCGTTTGGCTATCGACAAAGCATCACCAAAATGATCACTATGCCCGTGAGTAATTAGGATATGCGTAGGATGAACATCTTCCGGCTGCACATCGGCAAGGAGATTATCTCTCAAGTATGGATCAATCAGCAAATCATATGTACCGTCATTTATACTGATGCATGCATGACCATGATAAACTAGATTTATCATTTCCCCACCTCTTATTTTTTAATTATAAGGGGTGAAAGAAAATACGTCAAACTTAATATCTAAAATCCTTTACATCCTCATTTATGAGTATTGTGATTTTATCTCCGCGACTTTTTCCAGCCAATCATGAAAAATAAGCATATTTCTTCTTTTCTTTTCCCGTTTAATCAACTCCTCGATAATACTAAGCTGTTTTGTGGACATTTGTTTAATCTCGTGACGAATGGACGCTGTTACGTCATCTTCAAGTATGATATGTAGCATAAAGGCTTTTACTCCCCCTTCCCTTAATCATAATAAATATAGTCCAACTGTCTAGACTAATTCTTTAAATATATCAGTATTCCTTTATGTAAAAAATAGAAAAAGAGAGAAGCAGTCTCATTAAATTTGACTGCTTCTCTCTATACTTTACATCTTCCTATTGATTATATGGTCTTGTTACTCCCGTGAATCCACTTGTTTGTTGTCCAATCTGAGGGCTATACTGAGAAGTAATCCCGGCCTGCTGTCCAATTTGATTAAGACTGGAAGTTGCTTTTCCTAATTGTTCCCGTGAGGATTGATAAGTATCAGGACCCATTGTGGAAATATCCGATAGAGGCGTTTGTGTGCCCATTTGTCCCATATGCATTCCACTTATTCCACTGCTCATTCCACTACTCATTCCACCAATGCCGCCGGTTATTCCGCTACTTTGTCCACCGCCCATGTACTGCATGGTATTTTCATATGTATCCGGATTCATTGTCGCTAAATTGAATAGAGTGGTTGGACCCTGACCATAACCTTGCCCAAAAACTGACGGAGCAGTACTTTGATAAGATTGCTGGCCCATCATGTTACCGAAAGAAATGCTTTGCAAATTGGAAATACTCTCCTGACATAATTGCTGAATACGATTCATCTGTTGTGCGGCAAATGCTTCTTCTTGGGCTAATTGCATTAGTCTTTGCCGATTACTTTCTTCGGCTTGGCGAATTTGACTTGCCATTTGACTTACATTATTAATTCTTTGTTGTATTTGCTGAATCTGCTGGTGAACCATAAATCGACCTCCTTTTTTGTCTTTCATTGCTATCTTTGCCCTAGAAACTGCTATTATACGTGGTATTTAGTGGAAGTTGATTTAATTAAAAAGCTTTCGTTTAATAAATAAACGAAAGAAACCAATAATCATAAACCCAATTACGGTAATACCCGCCCAGATCAGCAAATAATAGATTATCTTCCAGAAGAAAATCTCAGTAAAGAGCCCCGCTGCTTTCTGATATTGCAGAACAATCAGCCATAATAATAAACCCCAGGTAAAAAGATCAATAATTCTAATGAGGGAAGAAAAATATTGCAAAATTGCATCGTACCATCTCCAAAAACGCGCTGTCAGCAGAAATGCCACAACGCCAAGCGGAACCAAGAACAACATCTTTTCCTATGTACTCCTTTCATCCAGCTTACTTTTGCAGCCATCTATGCGGTCAAAGTGTACACATCTTTGCTGTCACACGGTGTTGACACCATGGCTATTATCTTCTATAATAAATAGCGTGACACACAGGGGTATAGCTCAATTGGTAGAGTAGCGGACTCCAAATCCGTTGGTTGTGGGTTCAAGTCCTACTGCCCCTGCCAAAGAAAAATACTTGTCCTGCAAGAGATTGCGGGCTTTTTTATTTTTAGCCAACTTAATTAAAAAAGGGAACTGTCAGGTCCAAGATATAGGATTGAGACAGTTCCCTTTTTCTCATAAGTTTATTTCTCCTCTTCTTTCCCTTTCGCCGCATTTTCAATTATCTCTTTTGCGGTTAACTGCGGCACTTCTTCATACTGGGCAAATTGCATTCTAAAGTTACCACGCCCCTGCGTAATTGATTTTAAATCGATGGCATATCTATACATTTCGGATAGTGGCACCAAAGCCTTTACCACCTGCCATTTTCCTTCCGGCTCCATCCCCAAGATTCTTCCTCTTTTTCCGTTTAAATCACTGATAATATCGCCCATATATTGATCCGGAACATGAACCTCAACTTCCATAATGGGTTCCATTAATACCGGATGAGCCTTTTCCACACCCTTTTTAAAACACATACTGGCCGCAATCTTGAAAGACATTTCCGAAGAGTCCACATCATGATAGGAACCGTCAAAAAGTGTTACTTTGATATTAGTCACCGGATAACCGGCTAAAATTCCTTCCGCCATTGCCTCACGCACACCTTTTTCCACCGCAGGATGATAATTTTTCGGGACTGCTCCGCCAAAGATCGTTTCCGCAAATTCAAATTCGCCATCAGGATAAGGTTCAAAGCGCAACTTAACATGACCATATTGTCCATGTCCGCCCGATTGCTTTTTATGTTTATATTCGTATTCCGCTGTCCCTCTAATCGTTTCACGATAAGGTACGCGCGGTGTGCTCGTGGATACTTCCACTCCGAATTTCTTCAACATCCGCTCGATGATTATGTCAAGGTGTGTTTCACCCATCCCGGTTAAAATAGTTTCTTTTGTCTCTGTGTTTTTCTCCACCGTTAAAGTAGGATCTTCTTCAACCAAACGAGTCAAAGCCGTCCCTACTTTGTCTTCATCATTACGTGATTTGGCTTTCACCGCTACCGAGAAAGTGGGAGCCGGAAAAGTAACTCCATCCAAAAGAGCAATTTTATCCTTAATCCCTAAAGTGTCACCCGTAGTCGTATCTGCCAATTTCGCAATACAAACTATATCCCCCGCTTGCGCCTCACTGACATTATCCTGCGTTTTACCACGTGGTACTAACAGGGCCCCATAACGTTCGTCTTTTTGCTTATTCAGATTATAAATAGTCGAGTCACTCTTTAATACTCCGCTGACAACCCGCACAAAGCTTAACTTCCCAACAAAGGGATCCGCCATCGTCTTAAAGACAATCGCCGCAAGCGGTTCCTTATTTAAATCTTTTTCCACGGAATCTACAGGTGAAGGCAGAAACTCAACCATCGCATCCATAAGCAATTGAGTACCGATATTTTTGAGAGCCGAACCGCAGAAAACCGGTACTACTTTGGCGTTTAAGATACCTTGTCGTAATCCTTGATAAATCTCTTCCTCCTTTAATGCTTCACCGTCAAGATATTTCATTAATAGTTCATCATCACCCTCGGCCGCTGCTTCCATTAATGGTTCCCGATATAACGCTATCTCATCCTGTAAATCTTGTGGAACGGGTATTTCACTGTATTTATTACCTTCAAATTTATAGGCTTTTTGTTTTAAAATATCTACTACCCCAGAAAAACTTTCTTCAGCACCGATAGGTAACATCAACGGTACAACTTGCGTTCCGAACCGTTCCTTGAGATTATCTAAAACCCGCTTGTAATTAGCATTTTCCCGATCAAGTTTATTTATAAAGATAAATCTTGGTTTCTGGGCTTCTTCCGCTGCTTCCCAGTGAACCTCCGTCTGTACTTCTACTCCTGCCACGCCATCAACCACCAGGACAATACTGTCAACAGCACGCATAGCGCTTTTTACCTCACCGATAAAATCGGCATAACCGGGAGTATCCAGGATATTTAATTTATGCTCCTTCCATTCTACAGGAGCAAGCGTTGTACTAACAGTCACTTTTCTTTTAATTTCTTCCGGGAGATAATCCGTAACTGTTGTGCCTTCATCAACTTTTCCGATGCGTGTTGTATGACCGGCATTAAAAAGAAATGTTTCGGTTAAGGAGGTTTTCCCTGCCCCTCCGTGTGCTAAGATACCAACGTTCCTAAGTTTATTACTAGTGTATACCCGCAATATAAGTTCCTCCTTTGGAAGTTAATTTATTTCTACTTACATAAAGTAAGTATAATAGCCAAATCCAAATCGCCATTAATTCGAGGAAACTATACTCTTGTCTCACCACGACCAACTCTGTTTGAAAACGCGCCTAACACACTTTCACGGAAAAACGTATAGTCTTCATTACTTATACCTTAATAAATATTACTCATAAATTGAAAAAATCCTTCTTTTTTCTCCAGAGAATATTTAACCAGGCTTCTAGTCTTATCCTTATTATTACCAATTATCATACTCCTTTGCTGCCAGGCTCCTCTTTTGTCCAATAATGGCAACATGGGTATCGCCAACAAATAAATTTTATTAGGAGAATTTTAAACGGATATTTTCACGTTCTCTCACATAGTAATTTTTAAATAGAACGGTGGGAGGATAATTATGTCCAAACAGTCTTTTCTGAAAGGTGCATTGATCCTTTTCTTCGCCAGCATTTTCGTCAAAGCACTGGGTTTTATTTATCAGATTATAATTATCCGCCTGATCAGCCCTGAAGGTATCGGCATTTTCAATATGATTTTCCCCTTATATATTACTGCCCTAGTGTTGACAACCATGGGGCTACCCCCTGCCATTCCCAAAATAACAGCAGAGGAAATCGCCGCAGGGAAAATCACCGGTGTCGAAATAATTCTGGGAACAGCCGTTTCCCTTCTTCTCTTAATTTCAGCAGCCTTGACTTTCTTTTTTATCCTGCTGGCCCCATCCCTTGTCAATACATTATATACCGACCCGCGAGTGTTACCGGTCATCCTTTTTCTACTGCCTTCCGTAGTACTGGTGGCCATTTCCTCAGCCATCAAAGGCTTTTTCCAAGGATTGCAGGATATGCGCCCAACGGCTATAACCCAACTAATTGAGCAGGTCGTCCGTATTGGGAGCGGATTACTTTTCGTAATTCTTCTCCAACCTTTGGGCCTTACCTGGTCCGCCGTTGGCCTTTCTCTCGCAGTCTTCTGCAGTGAATTAAGCGGTTTTATCTATTTAATCGTCCTCTATAAAAAGCACTTTACGACGCCGCTCTTTCATAAACCAATTTTTTCGGTGATTAAACGCCTTTTTACCTTTGGTATTCCGGTAACAATCACCCGCGTTATTTCCAGTTCAATTGTCGCAATTGAAGCAAATTTAATCCCCCAGCAACTAAAGAAAACAGGTTATAGTCTTTCTCAATCGACAGCTTTCTACGGTGAATTGACGGGAGTAGCTTTTACCCTCCTCACTATTCCTACGCCATTAACCTATTCCCTCTCTACCTCCCTGGTGCCGGCTATTTCTGAAGCCGAAAGTAAAAAGCAAACCCAATTGCTTTCTCAACGCACTTCTGAAGCGATTGGCGTAACGTTAATCGTCGGTATTCCTTGCAGTTTAATTCTCTTCTTCTGGGGTCCTCTCCTGACCCAACTGCTTTTTCACGTTACACAGGCGGGACCCCTCTTAAAAATCCTCTCGCTAGGAAGCATTTTTCTCTATTTAAACCAAACGACTATCGGCATCCTGCAAGGACTTGGTTATGTTAAAACCATCTTTTGCACAACACTAATTGGCGGAATGATCAAGCTTTCCGGCATTTACTTCTTGGGTGCTCACCCTATTTATAACACGTCACTAATCCCGTTAACTTATGCAGTCAGCTACAGTATTGTCGCTCTCCTCAATCTATCCGTGATCAAAAGAAAAACCAGGCTATCCCTTCAGCCAGGCTTCTTTTTACGTCTTTTGCTCACCAGTCTCCTGCTTAGTTATGTCTTACTAACGCTTTCCCCACTGGTTGCCCATAATGTTTTCTTCTTGATAATCTGTACGATAGCCTTGGTAATCCTCTTCTTTTTGGCTCTTTTTTTCAGTGGCGATTCATATGTGAATTTAATCTTTCAGCAACTTTTCCGGAACCTAAAAAGAACTTTCTAAACCCCACGTTTTGATCTCCTGAATAAGGCGATAATTTGTCAAATCAAATTGCAAGGGGGTAACCGAGACATAATTACTTTCCACTGCCAGCGTATCAAGATCTGGGCTATCCCCCTGTGAGGGAAGTAATTTCCCAATAGACCAATAATACGGTTTACCTCTGGGATCAAGCCGCTTTTCAAAGCGATTCTCGTATTCCCGCGGCCCCAAACCGGTAATCCTAATCCCTTTGATTTTTTCTCTTTCGACCGGCGGGATATTGATGTTCAGTATAGTACCTGGTGGAATAACCTTTCCCTCACTGAGCATCTTCTTCACTAAAGAAACGGTAATTTCAGCTGCCACACTAAAATCCCGATATTCCCATGAGGCTAATGAGACTGCAATAGAAGGGACCCCTAAAATTACTCCTTCTACGGCAGCAGACACTGTACCCGAATAGAGTACGTCAGTACCTAAATTAGGGCCGTGATTTATTCCCGAAATAACTAACCCACAACCATGCTCCATCAGTTCCTGCATTCCTAATTTGACACAATCAGCCGGAGTTCCGTTGACTCCCCACACCTTATTTAATCCTTCTAATTGGATTTCATCAACCCGAATAGGATCTCTGATCGTAATCCCATGCCCGATTGCACTTTTTTCTTCGGAAGGTGCAACCAGAACTACATCCCCTACTTCAGTCATTTTTTTCGCTAAAGTCTGCACCCCCGGAGCCCATACACCATCATCGTTTGTTACCAGGATATACATAGTTTCCTCCGTAAAATTATTATCACCTATTTTTCACGAATTAAAGCAAAAGCTTCCGCCCTCGTTGCTTCATTGGAACGGAAAATACCCCTTACGGCAGACGTGAGTGTCTTACTGCCTGGTTTATTTACCCCGCGAATCGTCATACACATATGTTCGGCTTCAATCACAACCAACACTCCAAGTGGATTTAAAACCCGCATAATCGAATCGGCAATTTGTGAGGTCAATCGTTCCTGGAGCTGTGGCCTCCGTGCATATATTTCCACAACTCGCGCCAACTTAGAAAGGCCGGTAACTTTCCCCTTGCGAGGAATATATGCTACATGAGCTTTCCCAAAGAAAGGCAACAAATGATGCTCACAAAAAGAATATAAAGGAATATCCTTCACCAAAACCATCTCTTCATGTTGTTCAGTGAAACAAACAAACAATTCGGTATCAGGCTCTTGATTCATCCCGCTAAAAATCTCCCCACACATCTTGGCAACCCGTGCCGGAGTTCCTTGCAGGCCTTCCCGCGTAAGATCTTCACCGATCCCCTCCAAAAACATTTTTACTGCGGCCTGTATTTTCTCCTGATTCATATTGTCCCTCTTCCTTTTCCTTCTTTGCATTTCTTGATTACAATTTTTTATTCATGTCCAAAAAGTTAATTCCAATATGTCTATTGTAAACCAATGCCCGAGTGTACGCAATCTATTTACTAAATCCCTTCACCGAATATACAATCAATCAGCCTATTTGTATTCATAATTCTTGAGCTAAGACATATTGTAATGATAGAGATTACTGGGGGTGATATAACCATGGTAGAAAAAGAAAAAATCATCTCATCGGAGAATTTTCAAGTCACATATGCTCTAAAGGGATTACTTTGGTCTATTTTTATCACAATTATCCTGGCGATCATTTCCGCTTTACTCTTACAATACACTGCCCTTTCCGAAAATCTGCTTTCCGGATTTTCCACATTCATCTTTTTTATCAGTATGTTTATCGGTTCAACTATTGCCGCTTATAATGCCCAAGGAAAAGGCCTCTTATATGGTCTGGCCGTAAGCATCGCTTATTTTCTTCTCACGCTGTTAGGTGGGCTGCTGCTCGATTCAGCTCTGCTTTCATGGGGCTTTATTCTCAAAAGATTTGGTTTGACTGCTTGTGCCGGTCTATTAGGAGGAGTAATTGGAGTGGGATTAGTAAATAAATGATAAAAAGCCAGTCCTGAAAGCAGCGCAACTGCGGGCTCTTTTGAGCCCGCAGTTGACGTTTGTTGGATACACCATTATGTCGTTATTTGTCCCGCTTTGCTTCTTATTTTTCCTTCTTTTTTAATAGATTACAAATAAACCGCGGGAGAGGAATAAAAAATAATGCTTTAATATCTTTCATCGTCCTTCACCCTTCCTTTCCATTCCTGCTCATATATTATTTTATTTAGTCAGAAAGGTTACTATCGATATTTACAAATCTTTTATTAGCAAAAAGGCAAAAAGGGAGATATAATATATTTAAAGAATATTACTAATATTTAATAAGGAGGAACCGTTCGATGCGCAGACGTTTCTTACAAAAAACGACATCAATGGTAATTGTATTAACATTATTAGTATTACAGTGTTTTCCTATAATGGCATTTGGAGCAATTGGAGATAGTTCTTTAAGTTTTCTCAGTAGTACAAACCTTAAAGAAAAGCTAAACGGAACGTTTAATTTTGATTTTAATTTCGGTAAATTTACTAATAATTTTAAGTCAAGTCTTTCGGGGATGACTAATAGTTTCAAATCAAGCTTTTCACTTTCTGGGTTTACAAATAATCTCAAATCAAGCTTTTCCGGATTTACCAATAAATTAAAAACTAATTTTAATGGACTCTCCAAAATAAAAAGTGTTAATTTTAATCCGGGCGCAGGTAAAAATATCAATAGTACCGGAATCGGAACAGGTCTAGTAAAACCGACCACAAAAGCAGCCAAAAATGTAAAAACATATACAATAGCCGGACTGATGTCATTTAATAAAGAAATCTCCGACGGCTTATCAAAAGAAGGACTAAAATTTAATGCTGTATATAACAGTAAGACTAACAGTATAAAGGTAACTTGGCAGAGTAAATATAAAGTTGTAGAAGTTCGGCGTAGTGTAAATGGCGCAACGGATAAATTAATCGATAGATTTACTGGAATGGCAAATAGCTATACCGACACTGATGTGGCAAAAGGAAATACCTATAAATATTTACTCTATGTACAATATGATGGTGATTACCACGGAATCGCCACAGTGACAGTAACGGTAGACTAAGCTATAAATAGGCAAGTTATTAAAGGCCTGCTTCCACCATAATTGGAAGCAGGCCTTTTCTTTAATATTTGGGTATTTTAATTGTACTGACCATTAAATAGGAAAGAATCAACATAGCAATCGGATAAAAATAAGCTGGTAACCGATTGGAGAGTAAGACAAAAATCGCCATTAAAGGTCCGGCAAAAGTAATCGGTACGCCCACAAAATAAGTCTTGATATTTAAAACATTAAAGCGCGCGAGTCTGATCGCCCCACACAGAGCAAAAGCAATTGCGATAAAGAATGTCCATTTTCCTAGACGATCCATCACTGCCGCATAGGTTAAAATTGCCGGTGCGACCCCAAAAGAAACCAAATCGGAAAGTGAATCCAACTCTTTACCAAAATCCGAGGAAACTTTAAATCTTCTGGCTAAACGTCCATCCATTCCATCCATAATCATCGCAAACAAAATAGCTACTGCCGCCTCTTTATATTGCCCCTCCATCGTAAAACTCAATGATACGACACCTAAAACTAAGTTCGATAAGGTCACAATGTTGGGGATTAAACGCTTATTCATTTCGTAACCTCCCAATAATGGATAGTCCACCTTTTACTTTCTCGCCTTTTTGCACCAATACTTCGGAACCAATTGGCAGGTATATCTCTGTACAAGAACCAAATTTGATCATGCCAAATAATTCTCCCTGCGCCAAGGCATCTCCTTCCTTTACCCAACAAACAATTCTACGCGCAATAAAGCCGGTTATTTGCACCACAAGTACAGCCAGAGTAGGATTCTGCTCCGACCTAATCCCCACATAATTGCGTTCATTCAAATCCGACGCATGTGATTTAAATGCCGGCAAAAATTTACCCGGCCGATAATGAAGATAATCCACAACTCCCGCTATTGGCATGCGATTCACATGAACATTAAATATACTAAGAAAGATACTGATTTTGATGGCCGGTCCATGCAAATAATTTTCTTCATTAACTTCCGACACGGACAATACTACCCCATCAGCGGGAGAAACGACTTCATCACCGCAAGCTGTGATTTTTCGAGGAGGATTACGAAAAAAATATAAAGTAAATAAGACCAATAAAAATGGTAATAAACCGACACGCCACCCTCCCCAGCTTATTGCCGCTATCGTAATAATGCCCAAAACCAACAGAATCGGTAAAACATCAGCAACAATAAGCCCCCTTTGTTTCTTCACCGTTATTTCCTCCTTACTCAACATTTTCCTCTAGGATATTTCTATCTTATCATTTTTCGAACGTTTTAACCATTCTTTAATCTTCTCGACAATTTTTTTCGTATCACCAGAAAGATACTTCTCTTGCGGTAAAGAATTAAGAAATACTTTCCCGTAATTTTTTTTCAGAAGACGATTATCCAGCACGGCGACAACACCACAATCATTAATTGTCCTGATGAGCCTGCCGTAGCCTTGGCGAAATCTTAAAACTGCTTGGGGCAAACTGTAGTGATAAAAGCCATCCTTCCCTTCCTTCTGCAGTGCTTCAATCCTAGCCTCAACCAGCGGCATCGTAGGCGGCCAGAAAGGCAATCTGACCATTACAACCGAAGTAAGGGATGAACCTGGCAAATCGATCCCTTCCCAAAAAGTATTCGCGCCAAAAGCAATGGCTGCCGGATTATTTTTTAATTCAGCCAATAAAGTGGAACGGTGCCCGTTAATCCCGTCGGCATATATTTCCCAGCCACATTCCTGTAAAGGAGTTTTTAAACAGTTGTACATATTCTGCAATTGTTTATGAGAGGTAAAAAGAACCAGGGTTCTACCTCCAGTCGCCTGCAAAATGGCAAAAAGTGCTTCCTGTAAGGCTTGATTATATAAATCTTCCCCGGTCCGAGCCGGATCAGGAAGACTGTTATCAATCACCAATAACGATTGTTCATCATAAAAAAATGGTGAAGGTATTTTCAGCGTGTCCATAAGTTCCGCCGGTAACCCCAACTGTTCACTAAAAAAGCCGAAATCTTCGGCGATGCTTAAGGTAGCGGAGGTTAAGACTACTGTTGTTTTATCGGCAAAGAGCTGTTCACGGAATAGATTAGCGACATTAAGAGGAGTGAGATTAAGTAATAGTTCTTTCCTTCTCATGTCAAGCTCCAACCAATAAACCGCTGTATCTTCCCATGTATGAAAGAAGTTTTGCACCAGCTCCGTGTCCTCTTTCAACTCACCTAGATAAATCCGCAAATCCTTAAACGAATTTTCCCAGCCTGTTTCCGAACAATCCTCCGAAAGCCGATTGGACAAAAGCGTTAAAAGCGAGGTTAATTCCTCGATGTACACCAAAAAATTATCACACAGCAGCATAAGATTCTGCCACCATTGCTCCTGCCTTGTTTCCATGTTTATTCTGGTGGTCTCACTATGTTGACCGGAAAAAGACTGCAAAATTTCTTCGCTCTTAACCTGCAATGTCTTGGCACATTGTTCAATTTTACTAATAAGTTCCTTTACCTGCGGATAAATCTCCTTCGGTAAGGCAGTATAGTTCCTCCAGATAAAGGAAAGACCCGGCTTGTAAAGACCCTCTTTCTTTTTCAGCAGATACCCAATCCTTTTTTGAAAATCCAGTAAAGAAAATGTCGCGGTAAATTGCTTGGTCCCTTCCTCTTCTAAATGATGGGCCTCATCAATAATTAAATAGTGATAAGCAGGGAGAAAAGAGGCCCCGAGCTTTACGTCCGACAATAATAAGGAATGGTTTACAATGATTAAATCCGCTTCTTGCGCCTTTTCTCTGGCTTTTTGGTAAAAACATTCGGCGGCGAAAGGACAAAGGGAGCCTAAACAAGTTTCCCGGGTCGAAACCAACTGTCCAAATATTTCCGCTTCCCAGCCCCGGATGTTTATTGTATCACGATCCCCGCTTTGTTCTTTCACTAACCAGTATGCAAGTCTCGCCATCAGCACTTTTTCATGCCAGTTTAGATCAGCTAAACCGTCCTTCACTGCTTTCCATTTATGCAAACAAAAATAGTTTCCTCTCCCCTTAAGAACAGCTGCTTTGAAAGAAAAAGGCAAATTTTTCCTTAAAAAAGCAACATCACTATGCCAAAGCTGCTCCTGAAGCGCGATCGTATGAGTAGCTACCACTACTTTTTCCTGCTGCGACACAGCCCAAGTTAAGGCGGGAACTAAATAAGCGATTGATTTTCCAACTCCGGTGCCGGCTTCCACCAAAAGGTAGCGCTGCTGACTAAATACTTTGGCTACCGCTCTCATCATTTGAATTTGCTCGGGTCTTTCCTGATAACAGGAAAAACCATTGGCAATTGCTCCGCCCGGCTGAAACATCTTAACCAGCTTTTCCGGGTCCCATCGCAAAGCCTCTTGGTGGAGCCCGCTATTTTTTGCTCGTGCTTCTTGCGTTCTCTCCCGCCCATTTTGTTTTAATCTCTTCTCATTCAACGGTTGGGCAAAATCATATGAACTGATCTTATCCTTGAGAATTTCGTAAAAAAATGCGCTCAGTCCCTTGTCTTCATCTTGCAAGAAATAATAAATTTCCTGAATCTCTTGTAACGATAAAGCTAAAGCCTGACCCTGCAAATGGAAAAAGAGCTTTTCCAAGGCATCGGTATCGGCAAAAGCACGATGAGTAGGACAAGTCTGCAAGCCAAAATACCTGATTAAATAACGTAAACTATAGGAGGAAAGATTAGGATAAAGAACTTTGGTTAGTTCAATGGTATCAATCCATTTGTTGGGCAAATCTTCACCCAGCATCGCCTGCAAAAAGCCCAAATCAAAAGGAGCATTATGCGCGACAATAATCTTCCCATTAAGCAATGTCCTTATCTTACCAAATAGCTCTTCCGGAAGAGGGGCATCCCGCACCATTTCGTCATTAATCCCTGTGAGGAAAGTAATCTGCGTTGGAACAGAGCCCCGAGGCTTTACCAATGTCTCAAACATTTCTTTTTTCCCATCATTCCCACAGATAATCGTCGCAATTTCGATTACCTCATCCTGATGGCAGTTTAGTCCTGTCGTTTCTAAATCAACAAAAGCCCAATCAAAATTCATCATTTATATAATTCCTCTGCTCCTCAGTAAGTTGATCAATCTCACAACCTAAAGCCTCCAACCGCAACCGAGCCACCCGTTGATCCAGTTCGTCGGGAACAGGAATTATGTCATTCGGCAGTTTTCCTGCTTTTTGAACTAGATAAGCCAGCGATAAAGCCTGCAAAGCGAAAGACAAATCCATAATCTCCGCGGGATGGCCATTACCCGCGGCCAGGTTTACTAAACGTCCTTCTCCTAATAAAAACAACTTACGTCCATCATCCAGGCAATATTCCTCAATGTTGGGCTTAATCAGCCTTTTGGTTTTAGCCAAACTTCCTAAATCCGGTTTACAAATTTCCACATCAAAATGTCCGGCATTAGCAAGAATCGCCCCATCCGGCATCAACCGAAAATGTTCACCGCGAATGACATTTTTATTTCCGGTAACCGTTACAAATATCTGGCCCACAGCCGCCGCTTCATGCATAGGCATTACTGTAAAACCGTCTAAAAGTGCTTCATTCGCTCGCACCGCATTTACCTCGGTAACTATTACTTTTGCTCCTAAACCCTTGGCGCGCATTGCCACTCCTCTGCCGCACCAGCCATATCCGGCGACAACCACATTTTTACCGGCAACCAGTAAATTGGTTGTACCATTAATACTGTCCCAAACCGACTGTCCTGTTCCATAACGATTGTCAAATAAATGCTTCATCTGCGCATCATTAACAGAGATTACGGGAATATGCAATTTACCGGCTTTCTCCATAGCCCTAAGCCGAACTATTCCGGTAGTTGTTTCCTCACAGCCGCCTAAAATATGCGGTAAATAGTTACTATATTCGCTATGCAGTAATGTGATTAAATCTCCTCCGTCATCAATAATTAAATCCGGCTGGTCACACAAGGCCTGACGATGATTATTTTGATATTCCGCCAACGTTTCACCATGGTGGGCAAAAGCCCTAATGCCACGTTTTACTAAAGCGGCCACAACATCATCCTGCGTAGATAATGGATTCGAAGCTACTACGGTAACATCAGCCCCTCCCGACTGCAATACCAGTGCGAGGAAACCTGTTTTCGCTTCTAAATGTAAACACACTACCAGCCTTTTACCCGCAAGAGGCTTACCTTTTTTGAATTCGGCCTCAATCCGTCGCATGACTGGCATATAATTAATAACCCAACTGATTTTCTGTTCACCCTCAATCTCAATACCCATTCGGTTTCCCTCCCTTACTTTTCTATTTTAACAAACATCCGGTTCCATGGCTATCCTCTGCTCAAACTACTCCAAGAAGTACCTGAAGAGCAGTGCAAGATTTGGTCCAAGCTTTAGAACAACAACATGTTCGAGATTTACCTAAACCCGATTTACTGCAAGTACTACAAGTTCCGGCGCATACCTTTTGACTTTTGCTGAAATATGTTCTATAATATATTTTGCTGTCTTAAATATGCGCCCGTAGCTCAGTGGATAGAGCACTGGCCTCCGGAGCCAGGTGCGTAGGTTCGATTCCTATCGGGCGTACCAAAGTTATAATCAGCTCCTGCAAAGCTTCTTTGCAGGAGCTTTTTTATTCACCAATCCAAGCCCGAAAATTGGTGCTGACGAAACGCTTCATAAACAATGATCGCGACAGAATTACTGAGATTAAGAGACCTAATCCCCTCTTTCATTGGGATGCGAAAGCATTGTTCAGGAAGAGCATCACGAAGACTGGCGGGCAAACCTTTAGTCTCCTTACCAAAAAGAAGGTAAGCTCCGGCCGGATATTCTACGTCAGCGTAGCTCCGCTGTCCTTTGGTTGTAGCTAAATATAACAAATTGGGATCCTTTCCTTGTAAAAACTCATCTAAATTATGATAGAGATGAATATCTAATAAATGCCAATAATCCAACCCGGCTCTTTTTAAATGTTTATCATCAATGGAAAAACCCAATGGTTCAATGAGATGTAAACTACAACCGGTGACAGCACAGGTGCGCGCGATATTTCCCGTATTTGCCGGTATTTCCGGCTCTACCAGCACAACATTAAACATAATGAGCCACACATCCTTTGTTTTATTATGTACTTAATTGGCAAAGCTATAAAGACTACCGTGATAATGAAATGAACGGAGGTGATCTATTTGTCTAAATACGTCTGCTCTGCCTGCGGAAGAAATACTAAATTACCTGATTTTTGTTGTGGAAAAGTAATGAGTTTAGAAGACTCATCTGTTCGTAGCAGCAGTAACTAGGTAAATCAGGTACAGAGAAACAGCGATGACGTAAGCTCAAGACAATAAGAAACCCCAAACGACTGCATAAAGGTTGAATAACCCCTTTGACCTTTGCATACGGAAGGACTTAAAGGGGTTTTTCATTATCTTAAGACAGCCCTGATTTTAACGCACGCCGCCACCGCCACCGCCAAATCCACCACCGCCACCGCCGGAAAAACCTCCTCCGCCACCTTGCCCGGAAGAAGCGTTTTGCACAGTTTTAACCGCATTTTCAATTTGAGTACTAAACCCGTTAAAACTGGCGAACAGGCCACTAAAGCCGCTGGAAAGGCCGGAATCCGCCTGCAACATTTGACTACCGGCTCCATAATAATACCAGTTTTGACCAAACCGATAATGATCATCTTCCAGATTCGGGAAAACTAAATTTAATTGTTCCATCACTTTATCCGCAATTCCAAGCGATACAGCATAAACAAGAAAATGTTCCCATATAATCAACTCCGGAATGTCGCTCTTATCCATATTCGAAAAATCCAGGAGAAAACGGCGGAAAGCTTTTAGTTTGCTGTAATCCTCCACCGCTACCCTCGATCGGCGACGAATAAAAACGGCCGATAACACCAAAATCACGATCCCAACAATGGCCGCAACCATTACAATCATAAACTTGCTGAAATAGGAAAGCACAGCCACTACAACTAAAACCAAAGCTCCTAACCCGGTCATTTGCCAACCTTTTGCGACTGCATCCTTATCAAAGAAATTTTGCTCATCAGCTTCCTTCTTCACTAAGGCTACCCATTGCTCCCAAAAGCTATGATAAAAATACTGCGGGTCTCTCTTGGTATAATCTTCGATTTCGGTAAAAGAAACACGATCAATTCTACTCACATGCACAAACAAAAAATTGAGGATAAACTCTTCAGAAGGCTTGATCTGTTCTTTTGCTTCTTTGCACTTTTCCACGTTTTTTATGAGATAATAACCTTTCCCTTTTTTCTTAAAAATGAGTCCTTCCTCCGTAGCATACTCTTCAATCCGCATATATCCTCTACGCGCTAAATCCAATATCACCGCCATTAGATCAGCTGTTTCTGTTTTCCCAAAACGCCAAAGATACCCTGCTAAGGCCGGGGAAAAGTTAACCGGTAATTCACGGAAATAGTCGCCCACAAACTCCGGTCTATACTCACGTCCATACCGTATATGTAAAGAAACCGTATAAATAACTACCCCCAAGAGCAGCAAAAGAGCGCCGATAATATTGATAATTCCAGCCCTTCTTTGTCTATTGGCTTGCTCCGCCCAAGCGCTTTCCTCTGCTAAAATTTCCGGCAAACGCTCCCTATGTTCTCTCATTGTCCTCATTTCGGCAACTAACTGTGGAGGAAAAGTCACACGTCCTTCCAGAAAGGTTTTTTCCGGCAAAGGGTTAATCTGCCAATTGACATGTTGAGAATTTTCAATCTGTACCTCCCCATGTAAAGGCCCGTGTCCCCAAGCCCGTATTTCACTTTTTTGAGCACCGGCGGGGAGAAGCAAATTCACGGAAACCTGCTGCACCGGTTTTTCCCATTCATCGCCGATAAACTGATAATATAATTCGGCCACATCACTATATAGTTTTACCGCATTTAACACTCTGTACTTTAGCACAAAAGTACGCAACTGTGGCGCTGTAGCATCAAAGCTCCAATCAATATAGATTTGATCAGCCTCTTTTTGGGCCAAATAAGTACCGGCCGGGCCATAGGTGGAGCCGGGATTAAATTCATACGGTTGCCCCTTTTCTTCTACAACAATTTCATCAATTACCAAGCCCCGCTCGGTCTTAATCCATTGGTATAAACCATGAAACTCCCCTTCTTGAAAATCTACAGTCCGTTCTTCCGTAACGAGTATACTTCCATCCACTAATACTTCAGCCGTGATGTTCAGTTTTTCAAATTCGTATCTGCGCGAATCGTCGGCCAATAAAGGAAACGCCAACAGAATTCCGCCCAAAAAAAGAATCAAGAAAAAAATTGCATTTTTTCTGGCGTTCATTAGAACTTCACCTCACTAGCTTCCCGTGCTTCTGCATGATCATCAAGATTAAAGTACTGTATAGACTTAAATTTAAACAAACCCGCCACAAGATTTGAGGGGAACATCTGTACTTTCAGATTAAACTTCAAAACCGTATCATTAAAAAACATCCTGGCAAAAGCAATCTTATCTTCTATTTCCTTAAGCTGTTGCTGAAGCTGGCGAAAATTTTCGTCTGCCTTTAATGCCGGATAATTTTCGGCTACCGCCAGAAGTCCTTGAATTGCCCCTGTGAGCTTTTGTTCTGCCTGAGCATGTTCGGGTACGGACTTGGCTCCCATCGCCTGCTGCCGCATCACTGTGATCTTTGTAAATGTATCCTGCTCATGGGCAGCATATGCCTTCACTGTATCCACCAAATTTGTCACTAAATCATACCTTAATTTAAGTTGTACATCTACCTGTGACCAAGCATTTTGCACCCTCTGTTTAACCGTAATCAATTGATTATAAATAACGATAACATAAAGAAGCAAGATAATGATTGTTCCCGCCAAAATGTAAGTGATCATCGCGTTCTCTTCCTTTCTTGTTCCTGGTCCAATTTATAAAGATAGACCAGGATTTGTGCTACCGCCTGATAAAGTTCTTCAGGGATTTCAGCACCAACCGGAAAATGAACCAGTTTACTGACGACTTCACAATTCTCCACAATCGGTACTTTTTCCTGTTGGGCAATTTCAATAATTTTTTCCGCCAAATACCCCTCCCCTACCGCAACAAGGCGAGGGGCTCCTTCTGTCTGCTCTTGATCATATTGTATGGCTACCGCTTTTTTATCCGTAGTGCTTTGTTTTTCTTTTTCCACTTTCATCACACCATCAAATCAATCTTTTTTGTATAGTCGTTCTTAATTAAAGGGCCTTCTGCCACCGGAATTATCTCCACATGAGCACAAAAAGCGGCCAATTCGTTTTGGCTTTCGCGCAAAACTGATTCGGCGGCTAAAGACTCCGCCCATATCTGGGTATAGATTCCTTGCTCCACCATTTTCAGCTTTACCTCCAGGCGACCTAATACCGGCAGGGCTAATTCAAAGACGACTTCCCATATTTCTCCCTTGCCGGCCACACTTTTATATCGGTTTAGCTCAATCTTATCAAACCACTGTTGTTGATTTTCCTGAGGAATTAACAGAGCAGCCAAAACACTGGGGTCCAACAAATAACGGAGCGCCGTTTGCTTATCAACCGGTAATTTCTGCAAACTTTCCAGGACAGTCTGCAAATCTTTTTCTCCGCTCAAACCAAATTTCTGAAGAATTCGTTGCAGTTGTTGATCATGCGTTTCACTTTTAGTTACCTCAGCAACTTCCAAAGGCAAATTACGCACAAGTAATTCCTCACCTTGCCACTCAAGGACCTGCAGCATTAATCTCTGACCAACAGTTAAATTGGTTTCCGCCCGCACCGGTAACATTTTGTCCCCTACTTGCAAAAAAAAGAGCTTCCCTTCCTGTGCGGCCACAACAGCGGAAAAAACCTGCCCGGGTTTAAGCACTACTCCGCCTAAATCTTTCAAGACAGCTAAAATATTCGGCACGTTACCGCTGCTAATCCCCTGTATCACAACTTCCACCTCGCCATAAGAAATAGGCAATTGCCCCAAGATAAGTCAACACAGGTTCATAAAAATATACCTGTGTTGAAAAGGTCGTTCCTAGGTTGTTTTTATTTAAGCAAGCAATTGCTCTTCTAATTCGGCTGCATAGAAAAACAAGGCAACCGTGCCGGCGCCGGCATGTGTGCCGACCACTGCGCCCATGTCCGCGAGGATAATTTCCGAACAGGTTACTTCCGCAGTAATTTTTTGGTGTACCTTAATGGCCTCCTCCAACACATTGGCGTGGGCGAGGAAACAACGAACATTACCGTGTTCTAGGGAGTATTCCTTGGCAAAATCCACAATGCGATCCAAAGCCTTCCCTTTCCCCCTGATCTTTTCGCAAGCCGTAATAACCCCATCTTCAACCGATAAAATAGGCTTAATATTCAACATACCTCCTAATAAAGCCGTTGCTTTTCCGATCCGCCCGCCTTTCTCCAGATTCTCCAAGGTATCAACCACAATATAGTTTTGCACATTATTAATCATCGTTTGAATAATTTCTAAAACTTCCGCTTTCTCTTTCCCGGCCTTTACTGCCTTTGCCGCCACCAATACAACAATCCCTAACGCACCAGAAACCAACTTACTGTCAATGATGGTAATGGCTTTATCAACTAAAACAGATTGCGCAATCTTCGCCGATTGACAAGTCCCGGACATTAAACCCGAAATATGGATCGAAATGACCGAAGACCCATCCTTGGTTAATTCTTCGTAAAATTCCTGAAACTCACCTGGAGATGGTTGGGATGTGACCGGAAGCTTCTCCGCAGCCGTAAGTTTCTCATAAAATTCTTTCGCAGATAAGTCCACATTCTCGCGATAAGCCTCTTCACCAAAAATAATTTTTAAAGGAATCACCGCAATATCGTATTCTTTGAGTAAAGCAGCCGGTAAATCTGCTGTGCTGTCTGTAGCAATTCTGATCCGGGCCATAAATCCACCCCATTTCTCAAAAATTATTCTTATCCTAATCTTTATTCAATAGATATCAAATAATAATACAAAGGTTGACCACCATAGTGTAATTCAAAATCAACTTGCGGGTACTGTTGAGACAGTGCTTTGATTAATTTCTCCGCTTCTTGTTCCTGCACATCTTCGCCATAATAAACCGTAATCAGTTCGTATTCCGGCTTAAAAAAAGCGGCAATTAATTGCTTGGCGACCTCTGCAATTTGTGTCCCCGTTGCAGTAATCTTCCCTTCGCCAATTCCTAAGATCTGCCCCTTCGAAATTTTTTGGCCGTCATATTCCGCATCTCGTACTGAATAGGTGACTTCCAACGTAATAATCTGCTTACTTGCTTCTTCCATTTTAGTTTTATTGCTTTCCAGATCATTTTCCGCGTTAAAAGCCATTAAAGCAGCAATCCCCTGCGGTATAGTCTTGGTGCCGACAACCCGGACCGGTTTTGAAGAGACCCCGGCGGCTTGTTGAGCCGCTAAAATAACATTACTGTTATTGGGCAGAAGCAAAACCTCTTCTGCCATAATTTGATCAATCGCTTCTACAAAATCCTGCGTACTGGGATTCATCGTCTGTCCACCAGTAATAACAATATCAACACCCAGACTTTTAAATACTTCATTTAAACCAGAACCCAACGAAACGGTAATTATTCCCAGATGCTTCTTCGCCCTGGCTTTTAACCTCATCTCTTCACTTTGTTCAAGCATATTATGGATTTGCACTTCGTGCAGTGTGCCCATATCCGTACAAAATTCCAAAACATTGCCAGGATGATTCGTATGAATATGAATTTTCCCCGTATCACTGTTGCCTACAACTAAAAGACAATCACCTTTATCACTAAGGAACGATTTTACCCCGTCAAGAGACAGGGATTTTTCCTTTTTTTTCAGAATAAATTCCGTACAATATTGATATGTAATCGCTTGTTCTCCAGTATAATCCACCTTGTTTTTCACGCTGGGAACAGCTGATAATGATTCTTTTTGGTACTGAGGCACATCCCCTCTTAACGCGGCCAGCATCCCTTCTAAAATATAAACCCAGCCCTGACCACCGGCATCAACGACCCCTGCTTGCTGAAGAACCGGCAACATAAAAGGAGTCTGCTGTAAAGCCGAATAAGCGCCTTCAAAAGCAGCCGCAAAAACTGAATCTAACGAGCTTCCTTCCCTGTGCAACTCTTGAGAGGCGGCCTGTGATGATTCTTTGGCTACAGTGAGAATTGTGCCTTCAACCGGATTTGATACTGCTTGATAAGCTGTCTCTACCGCTAATTCCAATGCTTGGCAAAATCCATCCGCATTGATTTTTTCTTTATTTTCAGTGCTTTTTGCAAAGCCGGACAATAACTGGGATAGGATCACACCGGAATTGCCTCTGGCCCCCATCAAGGCTCCATAGGCCATTGTTTTCGTTAACTCACCAAGAATAGCTGTCTCCTGTTCAGCTACCGCTTTAGCGGCGGAAGCCATGGTCAAACTCATATTTGTTCCGGTATCTCCATCAGGTACGGGAAAAACATTTAACTCATCAACGCTTTGCTTCCTCTCTGAGAGGTACACACTGGCAACAATAATTAATTTGGACCACAGAAAACCATCTATACTATCAATTTTCACTACTATGCCTCCTCAAATTGATTATAATCCACACTTCATTATACTGGTTTAAATAAAGGATCGTCAATTTTTTCCTCAAAACTTCTTTTCTCTTCTTAATATAATATACTCTTTTTTAGGAATAATAAAAACCAGAGGTGAATTTACCACATGATTGAAATAGATGATGCCGGAAGTGGAAGCCTCATCGGCGGTACCGTAATCGGCATCTTTCGCAAAGAAACCCAAGAGTATCAAACTGATATAATCCCCTTGAAGTATTTTCAACATCCACATTTTTCGCAAAAACTATACCAGGAATATGTAGTAACCATCATGAAAAAAGCGATTAAAGAACTTAACATCAAAAAAAGTGAACCACTCTTCCTATGTAGAGGATACATCTTTGATCATCTGCGTGACTGGCTGTCCAGAAATAAATACCACTGGCAAAGCACGAAAATCATCGGCCCTTTACAAGATCATGTTGAAAACTCTTTTAATCAATATGCCATTAATTTAGGCCTACCCAAAAATTTTCTCCTGCATGCACGTTATGCCTTCGGTTTTCACCGCCTTTTAAAATGGGTCATGGCTGATTTACAGCAGAGAGCACCTCTCTGTAAAACCGGTTGGAAAAGCTGGCAAAAATGGTCACTAACTCCTTTAACCTCATCGCTCGGAAAAGCTTTTCAGCAAGAATATTGCCTTAAATGCGGTAATTTGATCAAACCAGGAGAAAAAGTTCTCATATTACAGTACGAAACAAACCGACAGTGGATACTGCATCTCCATCACCATTGCAAACAATAAGACTAAGCCCTTACCCCTCGGCTGGCGGCTGTAAAGCCCCGGCGGTATATCTATTGCCTGCATTCCAAAGGATCCATTCCTCCAAACCCGCATCATAAGTAGCCTCAATCTGAGCTCTGACTTCGGAAGCTCCATAACGGGGGGACCCCAGATTGAAGTCCTGTAACCAGGGCCGGATAATTACCGGCTCTTCACCAACCTTTTCCAGCCCATCAAGTAAAGCATTTTTAACAACTTCATAGGGATGGGCATTAGGATTAGCAAACTGATAGTTTCCTCTCCCATAATGCGACGGATATACCATTGGACAAATATAATCTACGGCTGTGATGATTTTTTCAAATTTCTGCCCGATACCCATATCATCAATAGTCAAAGTTGTCAGGCCAAAAACATCGGCCGAAATAAAGACATTATAAGGTTCCAGTTCTTGTTGAGCATAGCGAAGAAAATTTAAAATAACATCTTCTTTCTTATTGCCGTCACTATATGGATAAACCACATTCGACATATCCCCGTCACTGGGAAAACGAACATAATCAAACTGAATTTCACGGAAGCCCATTTTGGCCGCTTCTTTAGCGACATTTACAGTATATTGCCAAACTTCCTGATGATGAGGATCGACCCAGGCTAATTTTTTGCGATCCCGCCAAATACTGCCGTCGCTTTTACGCAAGGCTAAATCGGGCCTTTTCTCAGCTAAGGACGGATCTTTAAATACAACAATCCGCGCAATCGGATAAATATTTTTACTTAACAATAGCTGCATATTATCTTCGGCACTCATTCCGCGGTGCCGACGGACTTGCAAATCCCGGGCCAGCTTCACATCCAGATCCGCGGTTAGATATCCGTTATCATCCTTCATATCAATAACCAGCGCGTTTAATTCGGTTTGCTCAACAAGTCCTACTAAATAAGAAAATAGTACGGTGGAATTAAAGGCCGCCCCACTCATATACAGACCTTTAGCTTTAACCGGTTCCTTCTTCACCGGGCGCAAATCTTGTTCTAAGCCCAGCGCCAAAAACTCCGCTTTTTCCTTCCAAGGCATTAACCCACTGGGATCCGTTAACGCAACCATCGACTGGATATTAGCATCTTCAGCGGGTCCTGCCGGGTCGCGGTGAAACAAATGGGGATTAATCCCCATGCTAAAAAGCAGTACTGCCAATACTCCTGTTATGCCTAATGTTCCTA
>CAZVLC010000001.1:0-29954 GCA_964627885.1 uncultured Peptococcaceae bacterium | reverse complement strand
CAAATCAATCGGCCTGGTACCAATCGCACATCCCCCCGGCAAAGAAACCTTTGCTCTTCCCAAGCGCGCAATCAATGGCCCCATAACCAAAACGGAAGCCCGCATTTTTTTAACATAATCATAAGGTGCTTCGTGACTGTTGATGTCCTGACAGTTGATTTGGAGAGCACCTTCCTGATCGATCTTTACTGTTGCCCCTAATTCGCCGAGCACATCGCAAATCGTCTCGACATCGGCTAAACGAGGAACATCCTGAATACGGCAAGTTCCCTCCGACAATAAAGAGGCAATAATAATCGGCAGTACCGCGTTTTTAGCGCCACTCACCGTAATTTTCCCTTTTAATGGTTTTCCACCATATACAATTATTTTGTCCGCATTATCCAATGTTTTTCACAACCTTCACCATGTATAAACACACTATTAAATCTATTTCGGGATAAAAAGACAATATCCTTTTCTTTTTATTAATTTTTTTGTGTTATTTTATGACAGTTATATTCTGCCCCGCATAATATAGACTGATTCATCACCGTAACACCGGTGTAACAAGGAATATTATGACGTCCGGATAAATACGGCACCCACAAAACAGACGCACCGCAGCTATAATTACACTGCAGTGCATCTGTTTTAGGTTAATTGCCATAAGCAATTGAGTTAACAATTCGCCATTAAGAGCTATATTCCTGCTATTTTAACCTAATTTTTTTCCGCTAATATCTGGCTGAATTACTATTTATACTCTGCAGCCCGTATACGAGCCATCGCACGATGAAAAGCCAGCTCCGCCCGATGGACATCCAATCCCGCAGGTGGTTCCTTGAGGCGCTGTTGCGCGCGCTCTTTTGCGGCATTCGCCCTGTCTACATCAATTTCATCAGGCAATTCGGCAGTATCAGCCAAAATACTCACCTTATTATTTGATACTTCCATGAAACCGCCGCCGATCGCCAAAACATGTAAATCAGCACCTTGACGAAACTTAATGAGCCCCGGATTTAATCCGGTAATAATCGGCGCATGATTGGGTAAAAGTCCCAACAAACCTTCTGCGGCGGGAACAATAATCGATTGGGTTTCTTCTTGCAGCATAATCCTTTCCGGCGTTACAACTTCCAGGTTCAGGATCTTAGCCATACTATCCCTCCAGTTCCTTTGCTCTGGCTATAACCTCATCAATGGTTCCAACCATATAGAAGGCCTGTTCCGGCAGATCATCATGCTTACCCTCGATTATTTCTTTGAAGCCTCTGATTGTTTCTTTAATCGGCACATATTTTCCGGGAGTACCGGTAAATTGTTCCGCCACGTTAAACGGCTGAGACAGGAATCTTTGGATCTTTCTTGCTCTCGCCACAGTCGCTTTATCCTCTTCGCCTAATTCGTCCATACCCAGGATGGCGATAATGTCTTGTAATTCCTTGTACCTTTGCAGAATCTTCTGCACACCGCGGGCAACCTCATAATGCTCTTTCCCTAAAATTTGCGGATCCAGAATGCGGGAGCTTGAATCAAGCGGGTCAACCGCCGGATAAATACCGAGCTCCACGATTTGACGAGAAAGAACGGTCGTAGCATCCAAGTGCGCAAAAGCAGTCGCCGGAGCCGGGTCTGTCAAGTCATCAGCGGGAACATAAATTGCCTGCACAGAAGTAATGGAGCCCTTCTTGGTCGAGGTAATCCGTTCCTGCAAGTTGCCCATTTCCGTAGCCAAAGTCGGCTGATAACCAACGGCGGACGGCATCCGACCAAGCAAAGCGGAAACCTCGGAACCGGCCTGCGTGAAGCGGAAAATGTTATCAATAAACAACAACACATCCTGGCCTTCCACATCGCGGAAATATTCAGCCATGGTCAAACCGGTCAACCCAATTCTCATCCGCGCCCCGGGGGGTTCGTTCATTTGTCCGAACACCAGCGTCGTCTTGTCAATAACCCCAGACTCCTTCATTTCGTTCCAAAGATCGTTCCCTTCACGGGTACGCTCTCCAACACCGGAGAAAACGGAGAATCCGCCATGCTCATAAGCAATGTTCCGGATTAATTCCATGATCAAGACTGTCTTACCTACACCGGCCCCGCCAAAGAGACCAACTTTACCGCCCTTGGCATATGGTGCCAAGAGGTCAATAACCTTAATGCCCGTTTCCAACATCTCGGTCGATGGCTCCTGGTCCTCAAAAGTAGGAGCAGGACGATGAATTGGCCATTTTTCGCTGGTTTGCGAAGGCCCCTGTTCGTCAATGACATCCCCGATAACATTATACATCCGGCCTAATGTGCCTTTCCCTACGGGAACAGCAATCGGTGCGCCCGTGTTTTCGGCCGTCATGCCGCGCTGCAAGCCATCAGTAGAAGACATGGCCACACAACGAACAATATTGTTTCCCAAGTGTTGTGCAACTTCAAGCGTTAAATTCATCTTTTTTGCGTCATCTTTAACGATAATCGCGTGATAAATGTCAGGCAATTGCCCAAAGGGGAACTCAATATCCACAACTGGTCCGATTACCTGTACAACTTTTCCTGTGGAATTCACTTCTTTTTACACCCCCTAAATTATTGCTGGGTTAAAGTAATTACCAAATGCAAGCCTATCCTTGCAAGGCATTGGCGCCTCCCACAATTTCCGATATTTCATTGGTAATCGCCGCCTGACGTGAACGGTTATAGGAGAGCGTCAACTTATCAATCATTTCCGTGGCATTATCGGTGGCCGAACCCATTGCCGCCATCCGCGCGCCATGCTCACTTGTCTTGGTTTCCATTAATAAATGGAATACCGTATTGTTAATATATTTGGGAAGGAGAATCCCCAATACTTCTTGCGGTCCCGGTTCATATAAATACTCCGCAACTTCCTCCGCTTCTTCCTTTTCATAGGGAATCGGCAGAAGCTGCTTGATCACCGGACGCTGCTGAACGGTGGTTATAAACTCCTGGTAAACAATATATACCGCATCATATTTACCACCCATAAAGCTATCCACCGCTTGTTGCGCAATATTCTGTGCCTCCGTAAAAGTTGGCACATCTTGTAAACCGATTATTTCTCCGTCAATCTTTTTCTTACGCCGGCGCAAAAAGTCGCGTCCTTTACGCCCCACAGCGAGAAAAGATACTTCTGTTTCCCCGAAACGGGCGGCTTCCAGGATTCCTTTCCTGATCACATTGGCATTATATCCACCCGCCAAGCCTCTGTCTGCGGTAATCAAAATAATGCCTACAGACTTCACTGGCCTTTCCAGCATCAAAGAATGTTTTGTCTCACCCGCCGAAGCCACAATTCTCTCCAGAATTTCTTCCAGCTTGTGCGCGTACGGGCGGGAAGCCACAGTAGCAGCCTGCGTTCTTCTCAGTTTGGCGGCGGAAACCATCTTCATCGCCTTGGTGATTTGCTGAGTATTTTTTACGCTCCTGATCCGGCGTTTAATATCCCGAACACTTGGCATTCTCTCACCACCTTCTTTACGGGGCTACACTAATCCAGCCTTATATTCAGCAATAGCCGCCTTTAACTGTTCTTCCAATTCGGGGACAAGTTCCTTTTTCTCTTTAATCCCCTGCAGCAATTCTCTCTTTGTGGTCCTTAAGAACTTCAAGAAGCCTTCTTCAAAATCCTTGATTTTCTCTTCAGCCACATCATCCAAATGGCCTTTTACCGCACTGTAAACCACCACAACCTGTTCCTCAACCGGCATCGGTTGATATTGACCCTGTTTCAGCACTTCCATGGTCTTTTTCCCTCTGTTCAACCGAGCTTGGGTGGCTTTATCCAAATCAGAACCGAACTGCGCAAAAGCAGCTAATTCTCTGTACTGGGCCAAATCGAGACGTAAACTTCCCGCAACCTTTTTCATGGCTTTAATTTGGGCAGCACCACCAACACGGGATACCGAAATACCAACGTTGATAGCAGGACGGAAACCGGAATTAAACAAATCGGATTCCAAGAAAATCTGACCATCAGTAATGGAAATTACGTTCGTCGGAATATAAGCAGAAACGTCACCGGCCTGTGTTTCAATAATCGGCAGAGCGGTCATGGAACCACCACCCATATCCTCGCTAAGTCTGGCTGCCCGCTCCAATAAACGGGAATGCAAGTAGAAAACATCACCGGGATAGGCCTCACGACCCGGAGGCCGCTTGAGCAGTAAGGACAATTCACGATAAGCAACGGCCTGTTTGGAAAGATCATCATAGATAATCAAAACATCTTTGCCGTCATACATGAACTCTTCGCCCATGGCGCAACCGGAATACGGTGCAATGTAAACCATCGGAGCTGGTTCACTGGCTGTCGCCGCTACCACAATACTATAGTCCATGGCTCCTGCCTGTTCCAGTTTCTGCACTACACCCGCCACTGTTGAGGCTTTTTGCCCAATGGCAACGTAAATACAAATAACATCCTGTCCTTTTTGATTAATAATCGTATCAACGGCCACCGCGGTTTTTCCTGTTTGACGGTCCCCGATGATTAATTCACGTTGCCCTCTCCCAATCGGGACCAGCGCATCAATGGATTTCAACCCTGTTTGTAAAGGCTGATTAACTGATTTACGGTATACCACGCCGGGGGCCTTGCTTTCAATTGGTCTAAATTTATTAGTTTGGATCGGCCCTTTGCCATCGATTGGTTCACCCAAAACATTGACAACCCGACCAATTAAAGCATCACCTACAGGTACTTCCACAATTCTACCCGTACGTCTGACCTGATCCCCTTCCTTGATTTTGGTGAAGGGTCCTAAAATAACACAACCAATATTATCTTCTTCCAGGTTTAAAGCCATCCCGAAAACGCCGCCGGGAAACTCGAGCATTTCTCCGGCCATCGCCTCATTCAATCCATGAATACGAGCCACGCCGTCGGCTACCTGAATTACAGTGCCTTCTTTTGCTACCTCGACTTCGTTTTGATAGCTTTCGATCTGCTGTTTTAAGATAACACTGATTTCCTCCGGTCTGATACTCATTTTACTTTTTCACCCCAATCTCTTCTAACCGTGTCTTACTAAGCCGGTTTTTCAATAAAGAAAGTTTTTTGGTAACACTGCCGTCAAGCACCGTATCACCGATCTTGACCTTGATGCCACCAATTAAGGATGTATCGACAATACTTTTTAAACGTACATTTTTGCCGCTTGCCCTCGCAAGTCTTTCCTGTAATTCTTGATAATCTCTATCCGTCAATTGCACAACCGACCGGACTTCAGCGTCAATAATATTCTTGGCCTCATCGGCGTATTGGTTAAATGCCCTGATAATATCCAGGAAAAAGGCTTCCCTTCTCTTGTCAATGATTAAATGCAAAAAGTTGTAAATAACCGGGTCGACAAGATCCTTGATTAAAAGATCCAGGGCCTTTTTTTTATCCTCCGTTAACACGCGAGGATTATCCATCAGCTCTTTTACCCCTGGGTTGGCCTGTAAGGCATTACGAAATGTCTCGAGTTCACGTTCATACTGATCCAGTGCTTGCCTTTCTTGAGCGATCATCAAAAGAGCCTGGGCATAGCGACGGGAAATAGCTGAGTTCATCAAGACGCATCCCCCACCTCTTCTATAAAGTCACGAATCAGCTTCTCGTGAGACTCTTGATCAATCGTCTTATCAATCACCTTACCGGCAGCAAGAACAACTAACGAAGCAACTTCATTTCTCAACTGGCTCAGTGCTTCCTCTTTTTCGAGCCGAATCATTTCCTGAGCCTTCTCAGTCATTCTAGCCGCTTCTTCTCTCGCTTGTTTCAGCAAAGCCTCTCGGCTTTCCTCCCCAATCTTGTTTGCCTTTTCAATAATCTGTTGTGCTTCCTGTTTGGCCTGCTGCATTTGTTTTGTATATTCTTCCTTTGTTGTTTGAGCATCATTCTTGGCCTTTTCCGCACTTTCTAAGTCATTTTTCACTTGAAGTTCACGCTGATCAATCATGTTCAGCAAAGGCTTGTAGAGGAACTTTTTCAATACGGCTAACAAAACTAAAAAGTTTATGATAGCAAAGAGCAAATCTGAAAGAGACATACTCATTTGTTTGCTTCACCTCTCTTTTGGTACGGTTGACTTGGTAATTTTGAGAATTTAGGGGGCGTCCGAAGTTGCCTCCGGACAACCCTCTCATCCCATTACTCATGCTGGTAGAATTAACTAATGCTTGTTACCAGCATAAGTGCAATTAAGAGACCGTAAATTGTTAAAGCTTCCATGAATGCTAAGGAGATAAGTAACGTTGTTCTTATTTCGCCAGCAGCTTCAGGCTGACGGCCAATAGCCTCCATTGCCTTGCTGGCTGCATTACCTTGAGCAAGAGCCGGGCCAATTGTAGCGATAGCCACAGCCATACCAGCTCCGAGACCTATTAAACCAGTTGAATCCATTGTGTTTTCCCCCCTTTCTCCATCGTAAATACAAGAACCATAGAATGGTTAGGTTTTATCAATGGCTAGCAGTTGCAGAATTGATATATACTGCCGCTAATAAAGTAAAGACAAACGCCTGAATAAAACCAAAAAGCAACCCTAGAAATTGTATTGGTAACGGTAAAAACAAAGGTACTAATCCAAATAATCCGGCAACGACCATTTCTTCCCCATAAACGTTGCCATACAAACGTAAAGAAAGCGAAAGCGGTTTCGTAAATTCCTCCAGGACATTTAAAGGAAACAAAATAACAATCGGCTGGAAGAAATGTTTGAAATAGCCTAACCCTTTCGTCTTTATTCCATAATAATGGGTTGAAAAAAAGACAATTATGGCAAAAGCCGCTGTGACACTTAAGGTACTGGTAGGAGCTGCTAAACCATCAATATGACCTGCCCCCGGCAACAAACCGGAATAGTTGGATATCATGATGAGCAGGAAAAAGGTCCCTAATAAAGGTAGGTAGCGTTTTGCTTTAGCCCTATCGCCCATGACCTGAGTCAAAAAGCCAATGATCATTTCCAACACCATTTCCATAAAAACCTGGATACGACGAGTCGGAACAAAATCTAGCTTTCTGGTAGCGAGATAAGAAACTATCACCAGTAGAAGCATTAACCCCCACATTGTTGTAGTGAAACTACTTACCTCCCACCCGAAAATGTCAAACAACGCTCCGCCGTGCTCAGCCCCATGTTCGGCAGTTGCAGCATAGACCGGTGTGGCAAACATCCGTATTCTCACTCCTTTCTTTCAAAATTTTGTTTTCCCCGAAAGTACAAAAAATAGAGATAATTTGGTATTGTTAGACCAAAAGCCACTCCTCCCAAGAAAAGGATGTTTTTGGCAATACAAAAATACGCCAATATTAAAGTACCCAAACTCACAACAAAACGCAATAGATAACAAGCCGCTAAGGTGCTATTCGCTTTGTCAGTTCTTTTTTCCATGCGCTTAAGGGATTGTAACAATATAAAGAAATTTAATCCGGCTGCCACAAATCCCAAAGCCAAACCTTTCATAATCCACAATAACCAAGAAGGCATTTACTATCACCTATTCTTTCGGCTCTATTTCTTCTTTGGTCTTTTCCTTTTCCAGGTCCTTAACTTCGTTAATTATTTGTCGAAAAACAGTCGCGATGGATAAAAGGATGCCTAGTACCATAAAAACAGGTGTAGTGCCCAGTTTCTTATCCAGCCAGCTACCCCCCAGATAGAGTATATATGTAGTAATTACCAGGGTCAGTCCAAAGCTTAAGGCAAAATTAAGATATTCCAATCCTTTGTTTTTCTTGACCATCTCAGTTCACCAAATTCATCATTTTTCTTTTTCCTTTGAAAAATTCCTTATATATTATTTCATTCCCGGCTATTTATGATAAAAAGGTTCCGGCGGATCTACTCTCCAACCCCAATAATGATGTAATGCCTCCACAATCCGCCTGCTAGCCTTCCCATCTCCGTAAGGATTAACCGCTTTGGCCATCTTATGATAGGCCGCTTGATCCGTTAAAAGCCTTTTGGTCGCTTGGTAAATTCTCTCCCTCTCCAGCCCTACTAAATCCACTGTGCCGGCTTCTATGGCCTCGGGGCGTTCCGTGTTTTCACGCAGAACAAGAACCGGTTTACCTAAGGAAGGTGCTTCTTCCTGTAATCCTCCGGAATCGGTAAGAATCAAATAGGATCTATCCACTAAATTGCCGAAGGGCAAATAATCTAATGGCTCTATTAATTTTACTCTATCAATATCTCCCAATATTTCCTTGGCTACCCGCCGCACAGCGGGATTCTTATGAACAGGAAAAACAACCACCACATCAGGAAACTCCTGAACAATATCTCTTAAAGCCAAATAAATTTGGCGCATGGGCTCCCCCAGATTTTCCCGTCGATGAGTGGTTAAGACAAGCACACGCTGTGTGGTAAAATTAATACTATTTAAAACCCGGTCAGTAAATTGGAAATCCCGGTCAACAATGCTTAAAAGTGCGTCAATAACCGTATTGCCAGTGGTGTAAATTGTCGCCGGGTCATGCCCTTCCTTCAGTAATTCTTCCCGGGCCTT
Organism: uncultured Peptococcaceae bacterium; assembly: GCA_964627885.1. Taxonomy (GTDB): domain Bacteria; phylum Bacillota; class Peptococcia; order DRI-13; family DTU073; genus UBA3937. The sequence continues at coordinate 21,462 of CAZVLC010000001.1, read as the reverse complement.
AACTGTCGGCGCAAAATGCAAATCGCCCAATGTCCCTGTAAGCCGCCGATTCATTTCCTCCGGAAAAGGCGAGTATTTATTACCCGACCTTAGACCGGCTTCCACATGTCCCACCGGTATTTGTAAATAATAAGCTGCTAACGCCCCTGCAAAGGTAGTGCTGGTATCCCCATGTACTAAAACAAGATCCGGCCTTTCCCGTTGCAATACATCCCGCAACCCAAAAAGCGCCCGGGAAGTAATCTCAAAAGGCGTTTGACCTGCTTGCATGATATCAAGATCATAATCGGGAATGAGATGAAAAAGGTCTAAAACTTGATCAAGCATCTCCCGATGCTGTGCCGTAACAGCAATCTTGCAATTAATCTGTGGATCTTGCCTTAAAGCCCACACTAAGGGAGCCATCTTAATTGCTTCAGGTCTCGTACCAAAAACCGTTACTACTTTTCGCATTTTTTCTTTATTCATTTCTTTGCTCTCCTAGTAAATTATGTCATTATATATCAAGTATTATAGGCTTCCTTCAATATTTTAACACAAATAAATTATTTTTTTAGCTTAATTTTCGTAAATTCTCCCCATTTTGGCAGATCTGAGGTAAAATAAAAGTGGAACGTAAATCGAAAGGAGCTTATAACATGATTCTCTCCGGATTAGCCATTCAGGAAAAACTAGGTAAGGAAATCAAAATTTCGCCCTTCAATCCGGCACAACTGAACCCGAACAGCTATAATCTCACTTTACATAATGAATTGCTGGTATATTCAGAGCCACTCTTAGACATGAAAAAAGAAAACAGAACTATCTCCATCGCATTACCCTCGGAGGGCTTTGTAATTGAACCAGGGAAACTTTACCTCGGACGCACGGTTGAATATACAGAAACCGATTGCTATGTTCCCATGCTGGAGGGAAGATCATCAATCGGGCGTTTAGGCATCAGTGTACATTCCAGTGCCGGTTTTGGCGATGTGGGCTTTGCCGGATACTGGACCTTGGAGATTACCTGCATTCAACCCGTCCGTATTTATCCTTTTGTCCAAATCTGTCAAATTTTTTACCATAACATTGAAGGAACATTTAAAAAATATTCTTCTGTAAAATATCAGAAAAATTGTGGGATAGTATCAAGTCGGTTGTTCAAGGATTTTAAATAGTTTAGCCGAATATGAATATATCGTATAAACCTACTATTGTCAATACTAGTCAGTATTTTTTAGTTTTTAATGGATAACCTAGCTAGAAGAAGTATGAAGGAAAAAGAAGCAATAAAAGCGCCGAAAATTGGCGCTTTTATTTTTAAAAATATTTTTCTACCTTTTTACCTTATTTTTTTTGGCGTAACTCTATCCCTGCTTCCCGTAAAAGGCTTAAAGATAACTCATCGGGGTAGGACCCCCGGAAAACAATTGTCTTAATACCGGCATTAATCAGCATTTTACTGCACAGCACACAAGGCTGTGTCGTCGAGTACAAAACTGCTCCCTGTAAGTTTACGCCATGCACCGCACATTGAATAATCGCATTTTGCTCGGCATGAAGGCCCCGGCATAGTTCATGCCGCTCCCCCGAAGGAATCTCCAGCTTCTCCCGCAGACAACCGGCTTCCCCACAGTGCTGTATTCCGGCAGGTGCCCCATTGTATCCCGTGGCCAGAATCCTTTTATCCTTTACCAAGATTGCTCCGACCCGGCGGCGAACACAGGTGGACCGTGTCGCCACCACATCGGCAATTTCCATAAAGTAATCATCCCAGGAAGGGCGCATTTCCCCTCACCTCTTTATCTTTAACTGCAGGAATTTACCTGACTACCATTCTCCCAAACTGCCACATCTATCGGACTGCTACATTTACCGGACTGCTACATCTCCAGCCACCAGAGGAAATACCCCTGTAAGAGCTTTAACCATCTCCCGGGCTTTTTCCTGCGCGCCGTCATCCGCACGCTGCGTAATCACTAAATCAATAATCTCCGCAATTTTCTCCATTTCCTGTTCCTTCATCCCCCGGGTTGTCACGGCCGGTGTGCCAATTCTAATCCCGCTGGTGACAAAGGGGCTTTGCGGATCATAAGGAATCGTGTTTTTATTAACGGTCACCCCCGCCTCATCCAAACGATGCTCTGCTTCCTTCCCGGTAATCTCTTTGCTTCTGAGGTCAACAAGCATCAGATGATTATCTGTCCCACCGGAAATAAGCCGGAACCCTTTTTCCGTAAGCGCCTTTGCCAAGGCTTGCGCATTTTTGACGATCTGTTCCTGATATGCCTTAAAGGCAGGCTCCGTTGCTTCCTTAAAAGCAGCTGCCTTCGCCGCTATAACATGCATGAGCGGTCCGCCCTGTATTCCTGGGAAAATAGCCTTATCAATCGCCTGCGCATATTCCTGCTTGCATAAAATCATCCCGCCTCTTGGCCCGCGCAAGGTTTTGTGCGTGGTCGTCGTAACGATATCGGCATAAAGGCAAGGATTAGGATGCAACCCCGCCGCAACTAATCCGGCGATATGAGCCATGTCTACCATCATAATTGCCCCGACTTCGCGGCAGATTTCCGCGATTCTGGCAAAATCAATAATGCGGGGATAGGCACTGGCGCCGGACACAATAATCTTTGGCTTCGTTTCCCTGGCCATCCGGGCTAATTCATCATAGTCAATCCGTTCGGTCTCTTGATTTACGCCATAGGCGACAAAATTAAAGTACTTTCCGGAAATATTCACTGGGCTACCATGGGTTAAATGCCCGCCATGACTTAAATTCATCCCCATTATTGTATCACCGGGGTTAACAAGGGCAAAATAAACAGCAGTATTGGCTTGAGCTCCGGAATGAGGTTGCACATTGGCATGCTCTGCCTGGAAAATCGCTTTGGCTCTGTCACGTGCCAAATCCTCAACCTTGTCCACCCATTCACAGCCACCGTAGTAACGTTTCGCCGGATATCCTTCCGCATATTTATTGGTCAAAACCGACCCCTGAGCCGCCATCACCGCTCTACTCACAAAATTTTCGGAAGCAATCAACTCAATCTTGTTTAATTGCCTTTTTTCTTCTCCGGCAATATACTCTGCCAGCTCCGGGTCAACCGGTAAAACATACTTTTCAATATAGTCCATAATCTTCTCCTCTTCCTTTCTTTTTTCTCTCAAGTTTATTATTTTAATCGCAATGATAGCGGGCTCGCTCGCCGCCAATAAGCTTAGGCCTGGTGCGCGCCATTGTTAAATGAGCCTGTCCGATTTTCGCTAAAGAACCCCGGACCGGCACAGCAACCGGTTTTAAATGCATCCCAATTAAGGTATCGCCAATATCTATTCCCGCATGGGCCTGGATTCTTTCCACCACAACCGGATGTTGCATCGACTTCATGGCATAATTCGCCAAACTTCCTCCTGCTCCCTGCACAGGGTAAACAGCAACCTGTTCCAAAGAATATCTCTCTAGCACCTCTTCTTCCACAACTAATGCTCTGTTCAAATGTTCACAGCATTGAATCGCCGGATAAATTCCGTGTTCCTGCACTAGAGGCGCTATCCCTGCCCATAAAGCTGCGGCTACCTCCATGCTGGAAGATGTGCCAATTTTCTTCCCGCTTACCTCACTGGTACTGCAACCAATGACCAAAATTTGTTTTTCCCGTAAAGCCGCCTCTGCCAATAGCTCCTGCAAAGCTGTTCGCACTTCTATGGTAATTTCGCTAAGCTCCAAAGTTACACCCCCTTACGTCACATGGTCACCTTTCTGCTACCTTTGATCGAGTGCCGAAATCTTATCAACCCTTCTCTGATGTCTCCCCCCGGCAAAACACGCCTTTAGCCACGCTTCGACTATTTCCAAAGCCAAACCCCGTCCGGTGACTCTTTCTCCCAAAGTTAAAACATTAGCATCATTATGTTCCCGTGAGGCTTTCGCCGAAAAAGTATCATGACACAAAGCGGCGCGTATCCCCGGAACTTTATTGGCGACAATACTGACACCAATACCTGTTCCACAAACGATAATCCCTAAATCACATTCTTTCCCGGCCACCGCTTGTGCTACGGCTAAAGCAATATCGGGATAATCACACGACTCCGTACTATAGGTCCCAAAATCCTGAATTTGATATTCTTCCTTCTCCGTCAACCATTTTTTAATTTCTTCTTTCAACTGAAACCCGCCGTGATCTGCCCCTAAAGCAATCCTTAACAAAAACCTGCATCCCCTTTACTATAAAATGATACTATAAGACAATACAAAAATAATATGTTTTATTTCGACTTAGGAGAGGATTTCTCCTGCAAAAATCTATCTAAGGCCTTCGGGATATATTCCATGAGCTCATTGGCACATTGCCGGTACGCTTCCGCCGGTTGCCCAAAGGGATCAAAAATATCTTGATTGCTCAGCAGCTCTTCCACTTTTTTGAGTTCGCTGATTTCTCCGGCCGCAATCTCCGCTAATTGCTTTTCCCAAGCATTAAACTCGTTTTCAACTTCCTTTAACTGGCGCAATAAAGCTTCCTTCCGGTTCTCTAAAGCCTCAATTTCTTGACGATGCGCTTGATAAAACGAGCGTTTTTTCTTTTCAATTTGCTCATACAAAGCGGCGGCTTTTTCCTGCAAGGCTTGCAAGGCGCTCTCTCCCTGCGCGTATTCCTTTAGTAGGTACACCTTTCCCTGGACTTGGGGCATTATTTCTTCAATATATTCTTGATGCCTTTTGGTCATGGTCAGAATTAGATCCGCTTCCTGTAACATCTTGGTCGTCAAAAACCGCGCCTGATGCCCGGAAAGATCCAAGCCCCGTTCCGACATCACAAGTTGGGCTTGCGTCGAAGCGGGCTCATTCTCAAGCGCTCCTGTCCCCGCCGAAAGTACCTTAATTTCCGGTAAAGTCCTGTCCTCGGTATTTTCGGCTTGTCTGCGTTCGAGAAAATCTTTGGCTAACGCTTCCGCCATCGAACTGCGACAGGTATTGCCGGTACAGACAAAAAGAATCGTCTTCCTTCGCTCATTGGTTTTCTCTTCAGCCATTTCTTACCCTCCTCTAGCTGATTAATAACCTCAGCCCAATCACTACCAAGATGATTCCTCCGATGATCCCAGCTTTTTCCCCCACTACTTTATGTAATCCTCGACCAAAGGTCATCCCGATCGCTGTCATCAGCCCTGCTATAACGCCCATAGTGAAAACTGTTAATAATAAATCAACTCGCAAGGTGCCCAGCCCAAAGCCTACTGACAACGCGTCAAGGCTGACACTCCCTGCCATTACTATTAAGCTGAGCGGGCTATGAATATTGATGGCCGCTTTAGCCTTAGTTCCCTGCGGCAAGCAAGTTTCACGCAGACTATCCCAACATATATTCAGTCCAATGGCCAAAAGAACCAGCGCCCCGATGAGACTGGCAATCGGTCCGGCGATATTTCCCAAGTAAGCTCCCAGATAAAGCCCAATCAAAGGCATAAAGACATGGAAAAGGCTGACCACACCCGAAACCAAAAGGATTTCTCTGATTTTTACACCCATTAAACCAAGACCAATTGCTACAGAAAAAGCATCAATACCCAAAGCTACAGAGACCAGTAAAACCGTTGCATAATCCAAAGCAAATCTCTCCTTAACAGTATTATCATTTACACTTAAGGATTAATGACCTTATAACCGGCCGATTTTAACAAGCGATTCATCAAAGCGGCACCGATTCCTTCAGCCTGATATGTTTCCGTATAGATAAGCTCCACTTGGGCCAAATCACAGTTCCTTAACTCACTGTACAAAACGTGAGCAATATCCTCGAGGTGTGTGCAACTGCCCAAATCCCGCACATAGCCAACATTCTCCTGCAAATCCCGTAAATATTGCCAGGTTTCGCTGGTAAGCAAAAGCCCGATCTTTTGCCCTTTTTGTGCACTCTCCGCCACCAATTCCCGGATTTTTAAGGCGTTTTGTTCGCGCGAACCATTGAGCAGCATTACTTCGGCCCGCGGCGAATAATGAGTATATTTCATTCCCGGAGCTTTGGGCTTTTGCCGGGGATCAAGCAAACCGGGATCAACCATTACTTTTCCAAGCACTGCCGCCAATTCCTCCCGCGTAATCCCGCCCGGGCGCAAAATAGACGGAACATCCCCGGACAAGTCCAGCACTGTTGATTCTAATCCCACCCCTGTGGGGCCACTTTCTAATACTGCCTCAATCCGTCCGGCCAAATCGGTATAAACATGACGCCCGGTCGTGGGACTGGGATAACCGGACCGATTCGCACTTGGAGCAGCAATCGGTACCCCGCTGGCGGCAATTAAAGCTAAGGCCACAGGGTGCCGCGGCATCCTTAACGCTACCGTATCCAATCCCGCCGTAACCTCATCAGGTATGCAGGGCGCCTTCGGTAAAACCAAAGTTAACGGACCCGGCCAGAAACGCCGCATTAATTTTTCGGCTTGCTCATTCACCTGGGCCGCCAAACGGTATACCTCGTCCTGCCTCGCTACATGTAAAATCAGCGGATTATCGGAGGGCCTCCCTTTCGCCGTAAAAATTCGTCTCACCGCTTCCGGATTCAAGCCATCGGCCCCTAGGCCGTAAACCGTTTCCGTCGGGAAGGCTACCAACCCTCCGCTCTTAATAATTGCTGCGGCTTGTATAATCAAGTTCTGCTCCGGCCTTTCCGCCGACACAGCCCAAAAGTTAGTTTCCATTTTGCTCAACCTTCTCTATTCACTCCATACATTTCAGCTTCTGTTTGATAAATCCTATAGATTAATCCTTTTTATGCTTCCTAGTATAACACAACGCGCTCCCTTTCCTCCAGGTCCCGCAATATTTTTACCGGGGCAATCCCTTGCTCGGCCAAAAGCCCGCTTACCGCCGTCCCTTGCTGCCAACCTATCTCCAGCAAAAGATGTCCGTCCGGAGCTAGATAATTCTTGGTGGCTTTGGCAATCCGCCGGTAAAAATCCAGCCCATCGGCTCCCCCGGCTAAAGCTAAGGCGGGTTCCTTCCGCACATCAGGAGGCAAAGCTTCCATTTCCGAAGCAGTCAAATAAGGCGGATTAGCTGCGATTAAATCAAAGCATTCTCCTTCCGCCAACGGTTCAAATAAGTCACCTTGCCGGAAACTGATTTTTTCGGCCACCCCATGGCACCGGGCATTTTCCCGGGCAATCTGCAAGGCTTCTGCGGAGATATCCACCGCCACAACCTTAGCCCCAGGAAGAGAGTAGGCTAAAGCAATCGCAATAATCCCACTGCCCGTCCCTATATCAAGAATGCGCGATTGGCCCAATGGCTTCATGAGCCGTAGTGCCTCCTCGACCAGCACCTCGGTATCCCAACGCGGGATCAGCACTGCAGGCGATACTTTAAAGGTCAGCGACATGAATTCCTTTTCTTCCAGTAGATAATGCAATGGCTCATTGTCTCCTCTTTGCCTGACTAAGTATTGAAAATTCTCCCACGTTGCAGCATCAAGACTGTCCTTTAAGCCAATCACCAGATGCAAAAAATCTTTCTGCCAGGCTTTGGCCAACAGAAATCTTGCTTCCTGCCCGGCTAAGTATGTTGTCCAGCCCTTTTCCTTTAAAAAGGAAGCCGCCCACCGGAGAGCCTCTTCCCCGGTATGCGGCCATGTTTGACACGTCATTAAGAATCCACCCTCTTTAATTTTTCGGCTTGATCACTGGTAATCAAAGAATCGATGAATTCATCAAGTTCACCCAGTAAGACATCCTCAAGGCGATAAGAGGTAAGTCCGATCCGGTGATCCGTTACTCTCCCCTGCGGAAAATTGTAAGTGCGAATCCGTTCACTCCGATCCCCGCTGCCGACCATAACCCGGCGCGCACTGGCCATTTCCCCCATTTGCTCTTCCTGCGCCTTTTCCAACAAACGGGCCCGCAATACTTTCATTGCTTTATCCTTATTTTTATGCTGGGACTTTTCGTCCTGACAGGATACCACCATGCCGGTAGGAATATGCGTCACCCGAATCGCCGATTGAGTCGTATTCACCGATTGTCCGCCCGGTCCGCTTGAACAGAAGATATCAACACGAATATCATTTGGATCTATCTCAATATCTACCTCTTCCGCCTCCGGTAATACCGCTACCGTAGCCGCCGAGGTATGAATCCGTCCTCCTGATTCGGTGGTAGGAACACGTTGCACCCGATGTACTCCACTTTCAAATTTTAACCGGCTAAACGCGCCTTTGCCTTCAATCATCACAATCGCTTCCTTAAACCCACCAATATCCGTATAGTTGCCCGAAAGCATCTCCATTTTCCAGCCTCTTTTTTCCGCATAACGGTTATACATTTTTAATAAGTCCGCCGCAAATAAGGCGGCCTCTTCCCCACCGGTACCTCCCCTAATCTCCATGATGACATTCTTTTCGTCATTAGGGTCTTTCGGTAAAAGAAGCACCTTTAGTTCATTCTCCAGTGCCGCTTCCTTTTCCTTTAATTCCTCTAAATCAATTTGGATCAGTTCATTAAACTCGGGGTCCTGATTCTCCGCCAATAATTCCTCATTATTTTGAATGCTTTGCCTCACTTGCTTATATTCTCGATATACCATCACTACATCCTCAAGCGCTGCATGAGCTTTGGTATGCTTTTTCCATTCATTTTGGTTGCTGATTACCTCGGGGTCGCTAATTAAACGAGTTAGTTCTTCATAGCGATCTTCCAACTGTTGCAACTTCTCCAACATCTTTTCTCACTTCACCTTCCGTTTTGCTCTCTTCTTCCCGCTCTGCCGCCAAGACCTTTTCCAAGGCATAGATCGCCACTGCCAGTTGACTGTCATCCGGCTCTCTGGTTGTAAGCTTTTGCAGCCACATACCAGGCATACTTAGCATCTTCATAATTCCAATATGTTGATATTTGGCCGTCAACTTTAAAAATTCATAAGATACTCCCGCCACCACCGGCAACAATAAAATCCGTGAAAGGAGACGCATCCACAGCCCCGTTTCCCCGGTAAGCGAAAAAACAAAAATACTGATCACCATCACAAAAAGCAAAAAACTGGTCCCGCACCGCGGATGCAAGGTAGAGTATTTACGGGCGTTTTCCGGGGTCAGTTCCTCCCCTGCTTCATAAGTAAATATAGTTTTGTGTTCCGCCCCATGATATTGAAAAACCCGCTGAATATCCTCCATGAAAGAAATAGCCACCACATAAGCGAGAAAGATCAATACCCGGAAGACTCCCTCTAAGAGGTTTTGAAGGACATACCCCGGCACATACTCTTTCAGCAAATGAGCTAGACCAACCGGCAATAGCGCAAAGAGAGCCGTCCCCGCGACCAAAGCGAAGGCGACGGAAAGCCCTAACTCCCAATTACTCAAGGTCTCCCCTTCCTCTTCTCCCTCCACAACCTGATTGGCGGAATAGGTTAGCGTTTTGATGCCAAGAATCATGGACTCAATTAATGAAACAATCCCCCGAATAAAAGGCAACCCTAAAAAGCGGAAACGTTCGGATATGGTACTCACCGTCTGAAGATCGTAGACAATCTCCTCCGGCGTACGGCGTACCGCAACAGCCATCTTCTTTTTTCCGCGCATCATTACACCTTCAATAACCGCCTGACCTCCGTAATTATAACGGGCCATAAAGCAGACCCCCTTCCCTGGGGTAATAACCCAGCTTGCACTAACACAATCCAATATAAATATAGCAGAGCTTGGCTCTGCTATATTTGAACTTATTCTAGACCATACTTACTCTTAAATCTTTCCACACGTCCGGTTGTGAATACGGTACGCTGTTTACCAGTGTAGAAAGGATGGCATTTCGAACAAAGCTCCACGCGTAAATCTTGCTTTGTTGATCCAGTCTCAAAGGTTTCGCCACAAGCACAAGTTACTTTGGCCTTATAATATTTGGGATGAATACCTTCTTTCACGTTTTCACCTTCTTTCAAAAACCCTTACTATAAACGGTCTTTTGCCTTTATTTTTGCCCAATTCATCTTATGAGCGGAGTCATAAGTGCGCTAGGTTTTAATATAAAGCATTACATTAGGATATTATAGCATAGGATTTAAAGCAACACAAGAAGAGAAAACGCAGAATTTCACCAATTTTACCTGGGAACATCTAAATTTATCTAAATTCATCTACGCGGCGTTTAGCACTCAATTCCGCCATCAACCTTAATAATTTGCCCATTGAGAAATGACGATTCATCAGAAACTAGGAACAAAGCTACACTAGCAATATCCTCCGGATTGCCATGCCTTTTCAGGGGACAGCCCTCAATCATCCCGGACAATGCTTTTACTCCACCGCAGCTTTCTACCATGGCCGTATTAATTAACCCAGGAGCAATGGCATTAACCCGGATTTCCGGACCGAGTTCCCACGCCATTGATTTAGTCAAGCCAGCCATCGCATGTTTAGAAGCGATGTAAGCGGCAAACCCATGATGACCCGCAAATGACGCCACAGACGCCGTATTGAGAATAACGCCTTTCCCTTTGGCCTTCATAATGGGAGCAACTAATTGTGTTGCATAAAGAGCAGATGTAACATTGATATTGAAAACCCTGTTCCACTCCTCCAAAGATACATCCTGCAAAGGAGTTAAGCTCAAAGCCCCAGCATTATTATATAGAATATCGATGGTCCCGTAAACTTCAAGTGTTTTGTCAACAAGAATTTTCACATCTTCCGGCCGAGCAGTATCCACAAGCAGATACATCCCTTCCCCGCCTTCTTTTTTGATCTGATCAACTACCGCTTTCGCTCTTTCCTCATTACGCCCTGTTACGACTACCTTGGCTCCTTCCCGCGCAAATAACAACGCGGTAGCTCTCCCCATGCCGGATGTCGAACCGGTAACGATGGCGACCTTACCTTGTAATTTCATGAACAGCCCTCCACTTTTTTCATTATCATATGATTTAGTAATTATTATATATTATCTGCATTGCCATATGCAATTAAATTTAAGCGCGTCTCGAATATTGGGTTTTTCGATCGATCCTGTGCCGTGCCTCCAAGAAACGAACAGTTCCGGAAACACCCCTCATCACTACCGTATGGGTAGTGCCATAATTACCATAATACCGGACACCCTTCAGAAAATCCCCGTCCGTAACGCCGGAGGCGGCAAAAATAACGTCATCACCACGCACCAAGTCGTTAAGCGTCAAGATTTTCTTCGTATCCGTAACCCCCAACTTCTTACAGCGTTCTATATCATGCTCCGTTTCAGGCCAAAGCCTGCCTTGAAACTCTCCGCCGGTACACCGCTGGGCCGCGGCAGCTAATACTCCCTCCGGCGCACCACCAATGCCGATTACCATATCAACACCGGAGCCCGGGATACTCGTGGCTGCTACTGGTGAAACATCCCCGTCACTAATCAGTTTAATCCGCGCCCCGATCTTTCTTAGTTCCGCAATAATCTGCGCATGGCGTTCGCGATCCAATACAACAACCGTTACATCGGCCACCTCTTTATTCAAACTCTTAGCCACAGCCTTGACGTTTTCCGTAACAGTAGCGTCGAGACTGATTTTGCCCACTGCCGCCGGCCCGGCGGCAATCTTTTCCATGTACATATCCGGGGCATGCAATAAACAACCTTTCGGTGCAACCGCCACTACCGTTATCGCCCCCATTAGACCTTTTGCCACAAGATTGGTTCCCTCCAGCGGATCAACAGCTACATCAACCTGCACGTCCTTCTTCCCTGAACCTACTTTTTCACCGATATAAAGCATCGGGGCCTCATCCATCTCCCCTTCACCAATAACCACCGTACCGTCAATATTTACAGTATCAAACATGGCTCGCATTGCTTCAGTTGCGGCATCATCAGCCGCAATCTTGTCTCCCCTTCCCCACCAGCGAGCGGAAGCAATTGCAGCAGCCTCCGTAACACGAGCAAATTCCAAGGTTAACTCCCTTTGCATTAATGAACACAATCTTTCTGTAGACATTCCCTTTTCCTCCTCTTATCTCTCACCTATTCTCTTTTATTTAAACTTGGCCTCCCAATCCCTTTGAAACTTTTCGACACCCAAGTTGGTTAGCGGATGCTCAAATAGTTGTTTGAATACTTTATAAGGAATTGTCGCGATCTGCGAACCCACCCTGGCTGCTTCCATAACGTGAAAGGGATGACGAATGCTGGCCGCGATAACCCGTGTAGACAGATTATACCGTCGAAACGTCTCTACAATGTCTCCGACCAATGAAATTCCTTGATACCCCACGTCATCGAGTCTTCCTACAAATGGGCTCACGAAAGTTGCTCCCGCCCTGGCCGCCAATAAAGCCTGGTTAAGTGAAAAAACCAAAGTTACATTTGTCTTAATACCCTCTTTAGCTAATAAAGATGCACATTTGATGCCCTCACTGGTCATGGGAATTTTGACCACAATATTTTCTTTGATTGCGGCTAGCTGCCGCGCCTCTTCCAACATCTCCGCCGCAGTGGTTGCTAAAACCTCCGCACTGACCGGCCCGGGGATTAATTGAGTAATTTCCTGCAAAATTTCGCGGAAATCACGCCCTTTTTCCTGAGCGACTAGGGAAGGATTAGTGGTTATTCCCGTAATTACTCCGTACTGCGCAGCTTCTTTAATTTCTGTAAGATTTGCCGTGTCTAAAAAAAATTCCACAAAACATCACCTCACACAAATTTAAACGGGTACAGGTAGGCTTCCTGTACCCAAACCCGGCCTCCGGGATCTTTATGCTTTTCCGCTACTGCCAAAAACTCGCATCTTTTCTCGTACTATCTCGGTCATTGCTTCCTTGGCGGGCCCTAAAATTTTCCGGGGGTCAATTTCTTGAGGATTCTTCACAATTACCTCTTTTACGCCTTTTACAAAGGCTTCCCGAATATTCGTGTCAATGTTTACTTTACGCACACCAAGCGAAATCGCCTTTTGGACATCTTTGTCAGGCACACCGGAAGAGCCGTGCATTACTATCGGGATATTAACAAGTCTCTGTATTTGGGCCAAGCGCTCAAAGTCTAATTTGGGCTCAGCTTTGTATTGGCCATGCGCCGTACCGATCGCTACAGCCAGAGAATCAACCCCTGTTTGCTCAGCAAAATACTTCACGTCTGCGGGATCCGTTAACATCGCGTCTTTAGCCAAAACGCTGATGTCATCCTCTGTCCCGCCAATCTTGCCTAATTCAGCCTCAGTCGAAACACCTACCGCCTTGGCAATTTCCACAATTCTTTTGGTAACGGCAATATTCTCCTCTAAAGTCAGTTTTGATCCGTCAAACATAACGGAAGAAAAACCTTGGGCAATACACCGCACCACTTGCTGAAAATCGGTACCATGGTCAAGATGTAAACAGACCGGCACCTTCGCCTTCTTCGCTCCGGTATGTACCAAGGAGACAATATAATCAAGTCCAGCATATTTGATCGCACCTTGACTTGCCTGAATAATAACCGGTGATTTTTCTGCCTCTGCCGCGGCAATAATCGCCTGGATAATTTCCATGTTATTGCAGTTAAATGCGCCCACCGCATAATTACCTTTTCCCGCTTGTTCCAATAACTCTTTTCCTGTTACTAATGGCATCCTCCCAGCCTCCAATCATCTGTTTAATTTGTACTACAGTATTTATTTTATCATAAATTAATTCTATGCATTAGTACTGGTTTTTAACCATTACTTGTTTTTAGCCTTACCTCTTCCTTTTAAACCGCTATGGCCTAAGCATTTTCGCGATTCGGCTTCCAGTTGAATTGCTTCGAGTTTATTTATTTTCTGCAAATCACGGACTGATTCAGCAAAGATGATTTCTACAGCCTGACAATCGGTGCACCTAATTTCGACCCGGTCCGGATATGTTTCCATCTCCAAGTTACTCTGCCCACAACTACATTTAATCTGCTCACTTTCAGATAACCGGCGCAGAGTATCCAAAACCTGCAACATAATCGGCGGATTGATATAAAAATCCTTGTCCTCTAATTGTGCCGTTATTTCCCGAAAAACGTCGGCCTCCTTATTAATTGCTTTCCTAACTTCCTCTTTACTCCCGGTATAGCCAAGTATTAATCCGGTATTCTCACAAAGAAGCGACTGAACTCCTTGATGCCAAATCTCCCTCCCGGGCAGATTTAAACAATGATCCGTTTGACAAATACAGCATACCACACGAAGGCAATAGATATTGCGCGCCTTCCTGGATATCTCCAGCAGGCTGCTTCCGCACTCACAACTAAAATGCACATTACCCCTTTTCCCGCAACGAAAACGGGACAACGCAAATAAATTTATCTTTCCGCATTTAGCACAATGCAAAGTCAGAACGGTATTAGTCGTAACAAGCACTTTCTCTCCCTGCTTTCCTATGGTTATGCTAAAACTATTCTTCATTTTCCCGAAAAATCCTGCCCTTTTTTTGCACTAATTGGAGAGAACTTTTTCCAATACCGCTTCAATTTCCTGCAACCCAAACGGTTTCCTTAGCACGGCGTGTTCTAATTCAGACTCTTCATACCCAGTCATAAAAATCCCTTTGAGGTCTGCCTTTTCTTCCCGCAATCGTCTCATCGTTTCAAAACCATTCATCCCGTTCATTTTCAAATCCACTAAAGCAACATCAAATGTTTCCTGGCTGACCAGCCGACAGGCCTCATCACCGGTTGCTGCCGTCTTTACCTCATACCCTAGTAAGGTACATGTTTCCACCAGCAATTGTCGAATTGCTTCCTGATCATCAACTACGATAATTTTCGCCTTAGTATTCTCCATTCTCAATCCCTTTCTCATCTTTTTATTCTTATCATACCCCCATTTTTCTTCTTTCTGTTTTGTCCATCATTTGCCCTCTTTCAAAGAAAACTTTTGGTATGCAAGGATTCACTGCTGTTCGCCTGGCCGGAATTCGCGCGATGGTCCCGACGGCAACTCCTTCTACCCCCGAAATATCTACCATGATTAGTTGCATGCCCACTTTCCCGACAATCCGGCCTATCCCCTGCGGGAACCTGATCGGATCCCCTATTTTTTGATATCCGAAATACCTTAATAACAGTTTCGCCATCCCTTTAAATAAATCAAACAGGCTTGCCGGTTTTAAAACAGGTTCCATCTGTATCCCATCAACAAAACCCACCGGCAAAATCGCCAGCGTAGTGGGTCTTTTTGCCTTAAAGACCCTACCATAACCTGCCGTATGACCAGCCGGCAAATTTTTGATATAAATTACTTTCGCTTTTAAACTCCAAGACTCCTTTAAGTTGATTAATTTTTCCATCCACGGAGCCGGTGCTTGTCCATAGAGCAAAGTCCCTACGCGCACCATATCCAAATGCATCTCCGGCAGTTCTAAAACTGCCGCACTATTAGCGATGTGCTTTATTAAGCCTTTACAACCGGCTTCTTCCAACTCGGTGCAGGCTTTTGCAAAGATTTGGAATTGTTTCCGGCTATAGCTTTTATCCTGCCACATCGCAGCAGCCAGATGCGAATAAACCCCTTCTAAGAATAACCCCGGCGTTGCGGAAATTTCCCGGGCAACAGCGACAACCTCCTGTGGCCAAAGTCCGAAACGCCCCATGCCGGTTTCTACTTTAAGATGCACTTTAATCCGGCAATCGTACTCTTCGGCCGCCTGTTTTAACCAGTCTACTGCCTTGGGACTGGCTACCGTAGCCGTTAAGTCATAACGAGCATAGTGAGCAGCTTCCTCCGGTAAAAAAGCCCCGAAAACGAGAATCGGTACGGAAACCTGTTCCTCTCTCAAAGCCCGGCCTTCCTCCGGCGTGGTTACTCCCAACATATCTACCCCTAATGCCGCCAGTTTTCGACTGACTTCTACCGCTCCATGCCCATAGGCATCTGCTTTTACCACCCCAAGCATCTTTACTGCGGGCGCAAGTTTTTGCCGAATTTCCCGATAGTTGTTTTCCAACGCATCAAGGTCGACTTCGATCCACCTTGCCTCAATCGGCAGGCTGTTTTCCAGAGTCATTACGTGCTCCCCCCTGACCCTTCAGCACCTTTTTTAAAGCGATGAGCCGTCGAATGTTTTTTTGGTAAATCGGCTCTAGAGTATTCCAAAGGCGATAATAAAACGGTAAAAATACTAAATCATATTCCCCGATGAATTCGGTAAATATCCCATTAAATCCTTTTTTAAAACGATACAGACCGTATAGCGGATTGTCTTCCGCTAAGTTTCCCGAAACGCCACGGAAATCGTAAAAGCTACACCCTTTCTCCTTCGCCCATTCAATCATCGTCCACTGCAATAAATAGTTGGGCATAACGTGACGGTCCGCGTTTGAAGAAGCCCCATAAATATACCAGGCTTTATCACCAAAAAGGAAAGCTAGGGTTCCGGCGATTGGCCTATTCTCATATTCGGCCATAAAAAGTTTCAAGAATCCGGAAGGAGCCAATAAATCCCACATCTCTTCAAAATAGCGGTAAGACCGCACCAGAAACTTATCCCGTTCCGTTGTTTCTTTTAAAATATCGTAAAAGGCCGGTAAATCCTCTTTCTCGCAGCTTTGCCGAACCGTAACCCCTTTTTTGCTTGCTAAGCGAATGTTATAACGGGTCTTCTGGTGAAAATTCTGAAACAGTTTTTCTACATCCGGAGCCAAATCCAAGCGAAACACAAATTTTGGCTGAATCCCCTCAAAACCTTCTCCTTTTCCGGCAGACTTAAAGCCTCTGGTCTGTAAATATTCCGCAAAATCCTGATCTTCGGCGGAGATATCCGGATCAAGTTTTAAAAAAACAGCCCCTCTTTCCCGTGCTAACTTTTTCACTTCGGCGAATAAAAAATCCATCAGTTCGACATCATGAACATCCCCTACCGGCCCCCTCGGCGCATAAAAGATCAGTTTCCCCAGCACCGGAATACGGCGCGCCAAAATACTGATCGCCGCTACGGGCTCTTTTTTTGCAGGATTTTGCTCATCTTCTCTTTCCACAATTAGTCTGTATGGTTGCCATTCTCCTTTTCCTTTTAGCTCACCCCACTCCCATGACTGTAAAACATGCCCTTTAGGGGCTCTCAGGAGAAAATTATTAAAATAATCCTTTTCTTTCGCCGAAAGTAATCTTGACTTTAACATACATTCCTCCTTTTACTGCCTGAAAGGGAAAAGGCACAGCACCCGCTGCACCTCTAAGCATTTCTCACTAAATCAACGGTTATTCTTCTCCTTAAGAGCAGCTCCGATCAAATCACGGAACAAAGGATGCGCCCGATAGGGCCTTGATTTAAACTCCGGATGGAACTGACAGGCCACAAACCAGGGATGATCCTGTAGTTCAACCATTTCTACCAATGCACGATCCGGAGATTCCCCGCTGATTACCAAACCGTGTTGCGTTAAGATGTCCCGATATTCATTATTGAATTCAAAACGATGTCTGTGTCTTTCGCCAATTTCTTTACGCTCATATGCCAAATAGGCTTTAGTGCCTTCCTTTAGAACACAAGGGTAGCTACCTAATCTCATAGTCCCGCCTAAATCCGCGATGCTTTCTTGCCCCGGCAACAAACTAATCACCGGATGAGGTATATCCGGATGAAATTCGGAACTGCCAGCGTCCAGCCCTACGACATTCCGGGCAAATTCCACTACGGCTAATTGCATCCCTAAACAAATCCCTAAAAAGGGAATATTCCTTTCCCGGGCATATTTAATGGCTTTTATTTTTCCCTCCGTTCCCCGGTCGCCGAAGCCCCCCGGCAATAAAATGCAATCGGCATCTTTCAGAAATATTTCCGGGTCTACGCCATTTTCCAATTTAACGGAAGAAATCATTTCTACTTTTACAGAAACATTGTGATATATCCCAGCATGGGACAACGCTTCACAAACACTGATATAAGCATCAGGAAGCTCCACGTATTTCCCCACCAAGGCTACTTTTACCTTGCCTTGCGGATTTTTAATCCTCTGAACGATCTTTTCCCACTCCGTCAGCTGAGCAGGGCCACATTGTAAGCCTAACCGTTCCACCACAAAATCGTCAAAACCCTGTTCCTTTAAAGTAAGTGGTATTTCATAAATAGTATCTGCATCTACCGCCTGAATAACCGCATCTTTTTCAATATCGCAAAACAGTGCTACCTTTTCTTCTAATTCTTTGGAAAGCGGTTTTTCCGAGCGACAGACAATCGCATCAGGTTGAATCCCGATGCTCCTGAGTTCCTTCACACTATGCTGAGTGGGTTTTGTTTTCACCTCGCCCGCCGCCTTTAAATATGGCACCAGCGTAACATGAATATATAAAACATTATCCCGGCCAACATCACCTTTTATCTGCCTGATGGCTTCTAAAAACGGTAGAGATTCAATATCACCAACGGTTCCCCCGATTTCCGTAATCACCACATCGGGATTATTTTCTTGGGCGACACGCAGAATTGCCGACTTAATTTCATTAGTAATATGCGGAATAACCTGCACCGTTCCACCTAAATAGTCTCCCCTTCTTTCCTTATTAATCACCGACCAATAGATTTTTCCGGTTGTCGTATTACTATGCCGGCTCACGTTTATATCCACAAATCGCTCATAGTGCCCTAGATCAAGGTCGGTTTCTCCCCCATCATCAGTCACAAAAACCTCTCCATGCTGATAGGGGCTCATGGTACCGGGATCAACGTTAATATAAGGATCAAACTTTTGGATCGCTACTTTTAAACCACGGCTTTTTAATATACACCCCAGCGATGAAGCTGTAATACCTTTTCCCAGGGAAGATACTACGCCACCTGTTACAAAAATAAACTTTGCCATAAATCCTTTCTCTCCCTCCTCCCGAGAAGTACTATTTTTGCTAATTAGTATATCCTTTAACTTGCCCTTATAAATTTTATACTTACCCCTTGTCCACGTCAAATGCTTTTTTCTCAGTAAACTCCTTTTGCCCTATTCTTCTTCCCAGCCCTCTTCTTCCTCTCCACTATCGTACTTTTCAGTAGATTCCTTCTCTTCGCCCTCAATCTCATCCAGTAAAGAACGACGATGGTAGGGAATACTCCGGGAACCATAAGAAAGATTGCGCCGAACCACTTTGGCCTGAGTCCATTCCTTTAATCCCCAAAGTCCTTTGCCTAAATTAACAAAGCGATTGTCTAAAATAAGTTGGGTATGAATCGCCGCCATTTTTTGATGATCGTCTAAAGACCATCCTTTAACACGAAAAACTACCTGTAGTAAATCCTTCAAAGCTTTACCCTGATGCTCGGCAGAAGTACTCAGCACCTGATAAATAATGTCCACTTCAGATAAACTGGGATTGAGACTTTCCAATTCTTCCATCAGCAAACACCCCTCTTAATATTCTAAACAATCCATTATTCTCATTAATGTGTACATTTTCCTGCTCATCAGACAAAAATTCATAAAATTTTTTTGTCTTACATTCTTTCCGGTGCGCTAACCCCCAACAATTGAAAAACGTTCCGCAAGGTAATGCGTGTTGCTTCAATTAAAAGCATCCTGGCCTTGCGTAGTTCCGTGTCGTCGATTAGTACACGGCAGCTATTATAAAAGCTGTGAAAAAGCGAGGCTAATTCATGGACATAATAGGTAAGGCGATGCGGCTCATAATTCACTGCGGCTGTGATAATCTCATCAGGCAAATCGGCGATCTTCCGCATTAAAGCTATTTCCGCTTCTTCCTTCAGCAAAGAAAAATCTACCATGGTGTAATCCGGCAGTTCATCAATGCTCGCTTTTAAGATACTGCAAACCCGGGCATGTGCATATTGCACATAATAAACAGGATTTTCCGAGGATTCCGCTTTTGCTAAATCGAGATCAAAATCCAAATGGCTATCCGCACTGCGCATCACGAAAAAGAAGCGAGCGGCATCCTTGCCGACTTCATCAACCAGTTCGGAAAGGGTAATATATTGACCGCTTCTTTTGGACATCCGGACAATTTCTCCATTTCGAAATAAGCGGACCAACTGCATCAAAATAACCTGCAAAGCATCCGGGTCATAGCCAATGGCTTGCATCGCCCCCTTCATTCTGGCCACATGGCCATGATGGTCGGCCCCCCAGATGTTAATGACCTTCTCAAAGCCTCTTTCGAACTTATTGCGATGATAAGCAATATCGGCGGCAAAATAGGTAGGCACACCATTCGAGCGTACCAACACTTCGTCCTTCTCGTCACCGAACTCAGTCGTCTTTAACCAAAGAGCTCCTTCTTTTTCATAGAGATAACCCTTTTCCTGTAATTCCTGAATTGCCTTTGTAATGGCCCCGCTATCATGCAGCGTCTGCTCACTAAACCAGACATCATACTCGACCCCAAAATCGGCCAAATCTTTTTTGATATTCGCAAGCTTCTCCGCCAAGGCCTTTTGAATGAGAAATTCCCTACGGAGCGAGCTATCAACCTGCAAATACTGATCACCGACTTCGGCGATAATCTTCTTAACACTATCAATAATATCCTGCCCATGATAACCTTCCTCAGGAAAAGCGACTTTTTCCCCGAGTAACTGGAAATAACGAGCCTCTAACGATTTCCCAAAATTTTCAATCTGATTCCCCGCGTCGTTAATATAAAATTCCTTTGCCACCTCATAGCCGGCAGCCTTCAGAATATTACTTAAGGTGTCTCCTAACGCAGCCCCACGGGCATTACCCATATGTAAAAGTCCGGTCGGATTGGCACTGACAAACTCCAGCTGTATTTTCTGTCCTTGCCCAAAAGTCGACTTGCCATAATTATCCGCTTCCCGCAGAACTTGTGGCACTATCTGATAAAGCCAATTTGTGCCTAAATAAAAATTAATGAAACCCGGCCCGGCTATTTCAACCTTTTCAAACAAATCGTCCGCATTCTCTAAATGGGCTAAAAGGAGTTCGGCAATTTTGCGCGGAGCCATTTTCGCTTCTTTACTTAAGAGCATGGCTACATTAGATGCAAAATCACCGAATGACTTTTCACGCGGTGTTTCCACGGTAAAAGCCGGAATTTCGGCAAAAGTCAACTGTCCATTAGCCCTGGCCAGTTCTAAAGCTTTTTCTATTTGAAGATACACTTGTTCCTTTTTGGATTCGACAATACTGCTCATTAAATTGCTCATCTCCCCGTCAAACTAATCATCACAATTATATGTTTCTTCCCCGGTGAATGTCAATGCTCACTTAATCTACCCTTAATCTACTTCCTAATCTACCGCAAAGGTATATTGCGGGGCAGCGGTTATCCTGGTGATATTCTCCTCAATCCCGGAATCAGCCTCATAAAAAATCGCAAATCGTTCCTCATAAAATGAACCGCGTACTTCCCAGGTCAGGATTTCCTTCCCCCAGGTATTAACGATTAAAGCCGGTCGAACAATATCTACCTTCAGTCTCGGACTAACCATCGCCCGAATCTGACTATCGCTTAATTTCGGGGTCGGTAAATCCCTCGTCCGGTGAAACATATAATATGGCGTGCCTTCATAACCGGTAACTTCACCATCCACCAAGGCCACCTGT